>NZ_JABERK010000022.1:0-900 GCF_013004315.1 Acinetobacter sp. ANC 5378 | reverse complement strand
TATGTCAAGACCAGGTAAGGTTCTTCGCGTTGCATCGAATTAAACCACATGCTCCACCGCTTGTGCGGGCCCCCGTCAATTCATTTGAGTTTTAGTCTTGCGACCGTACTCCCCAGGCGGTCTACTTATCGCGTTAGCTGCGCCACTAAAGCCTCAAAGGCCCCAACGGCTAGTAGACATCGTTTACGGCATGGACTACCAGGGTATCTAATCCTGTTTGCTCCCCATGCTTTCGTACCTCAGTGTCAGTATTAGGCCAGATGGCTGCCTTCGCCATCGGTATTCCTCCAGATCTCTACGCATTTCACCGCTACACCTGGAATTCTACCATCCTCTCCCATACTCTAGCCAACCAGTATCGAATGCAATTCCCAAGTTAAGCTCGGGGATTTCACATTTGACTTAATTGGCCACCTACGCACGCTTTACGCCCAGTAAATCCGATTAACGCTTGCACCCTCTGTATTACCGCGGCTGCTGGCACAGAGTTAGCCGGTGCTTATTCTGCGAGTAACGTCCAAGCATCTAGAGTATTAATCTAGAGCTCCTCCTCCTCGCTTAAAGTGCTTTACAACCAAAAGGCCTTCTTCACACACGCGGCATGGCTGGATCAGGGTTCCCCCCATTGTCCAATATTCCCCACTGCTGCCTCCCGTAGGAGTCTGGGCCGTGTCTCAGTCCCAGTGTGGCGGATCATCCTCTCAGACCCGCTACAGATCGTCGCCTTGGTAGGCCTTTACCCCACCAACTAGCTAATCCGACTTAGGCTCATCTATTAGCGCAAGGTCCGAAGATCCCCTGCTTTCCCCCGTAGGGCGTATGCGGTATTAGCATTCCTTTCGAAATGTTGTCCCCCACTAATAGGCAGATTCCTAAGCATTACTCACCCGTCCGCCGCTA
>NZ_JABERK010000020.1:0-2265 GCF_013004315.1 Acinetobacter sp. ANC 5378 | reverse complement strand
ATTTAGAATATTAAGTGAACGCTATCGAAATAGACGGAAAAGATTCGGTTTACGCATTAACTTAATCGCTGCACTGGTAAACCGGATAAATTTTCAATAATGACTTTCGCAAGAGATCTATTCAACATTCAACATTCAACATTCAACATTCAACATTCAACATTCAACATTCAACATTCAACATTCAACATTCAACATTCAACATTCAACATTCAACATTCAACATTCAATATTCAATATTCAATATTCAATATTCAATATTAGATCTCTTTCATAAATCAAAAAGTGATCATATTTTTGATTTATATTTGTACCCCGGATTTTTAGTATTTGTGCATAATCTGCGGATGAAATACATCGACTCAAAGAAGCTTTCTGAAACACAGTTCAAGCGATATACGGGCATCTCCTGGTCAACCTTCTATTTAATGGTTGAACAATTAAAGAAGCATGTTACAACTAAAGGCAGACCGCCCAAGTTAAGCGTGGAGGATCAGGTTCTTCTCAGCCTAAGCTATTGGCGGGAATATCGAACTTTATTTCACGTTGCGACAAGCTATGGAGTTTCAGAACCAACAGCCTCAAGAATTGTACGTCATGTTGAAGACTGTCTGATTCAGTCCAATCTGTTTAATTTACCCAAAGATTTACCTGAAGGTGAAGGCATAGACTGGAATGTTGTGATCGTAGATGCCACAGAAATTCCAATCCAAAGGCCTAAAAAAACAGAAGAAAAGCTATAGCGGCAAGAAAAAGACGCACACCTTTAAAGTACAGGCCATGATTCACTACAAAACTCAGCAAATTCTGATACAAAACTCAGCAAATTCTGAGTTTATGTACCAGTCGCGGTGCAGTGCATGATTTCGAGTTGTTCAAATGCAATTTAAACCAGATTCCTTCTGGGGTTTTTATCCTTGCAGATAAAGGCTATCAGGGGATTTATGCGTTGTATCCGAATAGCCTGTTGCCATTAAAAGCCAAAAGACACTGTAAATTGGATCCTGAACTCAAAATCTACAATCAGGAAATCAATAAAAGAAGAATAGGTATTGAACATGTATTTGGTAGCCTGAAAACCTTCAAAATCCTTGCTGAGCGTTATCGAAATAGAGGTAAAAGACTCGGTTTGAGATTCAATTTAATCGCTGGAATCTACAACTTGGAACTGAGCAAAAAATGATTTATGAAAGAGGTTTATTCAATATTCAACATTCAACATCGTTTGAATAATCTTTAGTGATCGTGGTTTAAATCTTGGGAGCAATTTGATTGCTCTCGATGGTGTTATTATAAAACCAGTGGAAAGTAGGGGGTGAAGACACGGATGAGTTGCTTTGAGGAAAATGGAAATTTGAAATACTTTCTTATGTTGATTTATTTGATGGGTGATTTTGTTTTGGATTTGGTGACTCCTTTTTTATTCTGTGTGTTTTTACTGGTTTTTATATTGCATTTAATGGGTAGGTGTAATTTAGAAATTAGAGGGGCGGAATATAGATAATAGAATGGTAAAAATAATTAAAATGATATGGATGTGGATTCTATTTGGCTTGTTTGTGAGTCTTAAACTAAAAAACTTTGTGAATTTAAACTTAAAAATAAGAAAAAACCCACCATTTTGAAGAATAAATAAACAGTCGAAGCGTTATTTCTAAAATAATGTGGAAAAGGGGTTGTGTCTGACCTGAAATGCTGTAGAATGCACATCCATCGGCGGTGATGTTGATTAAAACTTGTTGAGAAACAAGGATTTAGCCTGAGTGGTGTGAATCTGGAAGTCTTGGATGAGTTTAAAAATAATCAATAAAACCTGTTGACTTTTTAGAGATAGAGAGTAATATAGCCGACCTAGCTTGCTGCTGACGAAGTAGCAAGAAGATCATTAAGAGATTATGAAGAACAACTTGTGTGGATTTTTACCGGTTGATCGATCGAAATTATTTTCATTGATTGATGGTAGAAATTACTCGAAGTTTATTTGAGAAATATTTGTCAGAAAATTGATGAGCCAGATTTGGTGTTTTGAATAAAGCACTATTGATTTTAAACTGAAGAGTTTGATCATGGCTCAGATTGAACGCTGGCGGCAGGCTTAACACATGCAAGTCGAGCGGGGAAAGGTAGCTTGCTACCTAACTTAGCGGCGGACGGGTGAGTAATGCTTAGGAATCTGCCTATTAGTGGGGGACAACATTTCGAAAGGAATGCTAATACCGCATACGCCCTACGGGGGAAAGCAGGGGATCTTCGGACCTTGCGCTA
>NZ_JABERK010000019.1:0-893 GCF_013004315.1 Acinetobacter sp. ANC 5378 | reverse complement strand
TGAATAGATCTCTTGCGAAAGTCATTATTGAAAATTTATCCGGTTTACCAGTGCAGCGATTAAGTTAATGCGTAAACCGAATCTTTTCCGTCTATTTCGATAGCGTTCACTTAATATTCTAAATGTTTTCAATTGACTATTGATGTGTTCGATCACAACTCGTATTTTTCCAATCATTTTATTGTACTTTTTCTCAACATCAAATAAGGGTATATTCTTCTTTTTCTTTATTGGCATCAATAATTTAAAGCCATCTTGCTCTAATCCGTAGTACCCTAAATCAGTCATAACATATTCACAATGTTTGAATTTCTTAACCGTTTTTCTTGCCAGTTTAATGTCATGCTGACTGCCATTCGATATATCTAGCCCTATGATTTGTTTGCTCTTTGGATGATAGATCACTTGTGCTTTTAGCGTATGTTTCTTCTTTTTACCACTGTAGAACTTACTCTGATTTTTTTTTCGGGCGTTCTATTGAACATTCTGTCGCATCGATAATGACCCAGTTAAAGTGTTCGTCTGCTGTGGTAATGCTTCGTTTTGGCAGAGTAAAACATCTTGATTTCATCAATGCATCTTCAACCTTTTTAATGGTTCGATTCACATTACTTTCAGCGATATGGTAATTTGCCGCCAATTCCAGTTGAGTACTGTAGTTCCGTAAGTAATTGAGCGTTAATAACAACTGATCCTCTATAGCTAAAGTATGAGGACGACCTGATTTCTTTTTGAGTGATTCTGCTTTTTCTAAAACCTCTACCATTTCGGTAAAAACTGGTCGAGGTACGCCAACCAAGCGTTTAAATTCAGAATCTGAAAAACGGTTTAAGTTCTGATATCTCATGAAACTTAGATTGAGGTGGTTTTTACTTTCGCAAGAGGTCTAATGT
>NZ_JABERK010000003.1:0-97730 GCF_013004315.1 Acinetobacter sp. ANC 5378 | reverse complement strand
TTGTGCTGGCGACAATAGCAAGAGTGAACCACCTGATCCCTTCCCGAACTCAGAAGTGAAACCTCTTTGCGCTGATGGTAGTGTGGGGTTACCCATGTGAGAGTAAGTCATCGCCAGCTCATTAATTCTAAAATCCCCCTGACTCCAAGAGCCAGGGGGATTTTTTTATGTGCGGGGAAATAGAAAATAAAAAAATCGAATCGAAAAAGGAAAAATAGTCATTTTATCGTCATAAAAGATGAATGTTTTAGTTGAAAAGATGACTAAATCCTAGAATATTTTTAACTTAATATTTTAAGTTACTTCGCTACATTCTGTATTTTCTTTGTTTCGAAATGCAGTTTTAGATTAAATCAATGATCAGCAGCAAAAATAATGATTTTTGAAAAAGAGTTATTCAGTTATTTTATCTTCAATTTCTTGATCAGTATTGGGCCATTCAATTTTCCTTCCTTACACGATCGTTCACAATGGTGATGGTATACATCATATTTTCTATTTCATATTTATAGTCCATTGCTAAATCAAGATTTTCCCCTTCTTTGAATTTACGTGTAATCATTGAGTTTGGAGACAACTTCAGACGATTTTGAATATCTGTAAAAGTATCGCCTAAACTGATTAATTGTCCTTCCTGGGTGCGTATAGAAGAAGTTTCATTTGCTGTATGGGTAAATGACATAGCAGTCAATAAAATGCATGGAAGTAATTTTTTTTAGCAAAATATGATCCCCGAAAAAAATTGTTATGATAAAAATAATAATGTGCAGCTAATATAAAGAACAAAATAAAGATATGTCCGCATAATAATTGTTACGAAAAATAATTGTTATTTATATTGGTAAACCAAGATGTAATTTTTTGAACTGTTTTGGATCTATCTGCTTTAGCTCGTGCTAGTCGATGATTTAATACAAGTATATTTATAGCGGGTTCAATAAAAAAGACGTAATATCATCTTTAAAATAAAGAGTTAAGCCCTAAAACCTACTGATAGGGTCGGATTTTTAGCAACATTCATAAAGCAAGCTAGAACTTTACTTAACCTTCGTCTCATTTAAAGCTAAACTATGATATTCAGCTGTATGTTCGTACTTGGAGTAAACTTATGTCGTGGCTTTCTTCGCTTAAATCTGTTTTTTCACCCTCACAGGAGGTGAAGGAGGAAGAAATCCAGAATGTGCTACAAGGCTATTTATTGCCAAATTCAAACCATGCACTGAAAGACCGAATTACCCAAGTCAATGTCGAAGGGCGAGTATTGCAAATAACCATTAATACTTATCCTGAGGAAGCAGATCATTTACAAAAAATACATGATGATTTGGCAGATGCCTTAGAAAAATGTGGTATCCAAGAACTCAATATGCATGTGATTCAGCAAAAACACGCACAAGGTGAAAGCTGTTCTAATCATGATCATGGAAAAGAAGGACATAGCTGTTCAAGCAATCCTCAAGGTGAAAAAGCAACTCCACAAGCTCAAAAACTTCCGCCTGTAGTGGATGCTTCAGGCAAAACAGCTCAAGCTGAAACAAAAAATGATGAAGATCCAAACAATCCACCCATTCAAAAACCGGCACCACAACAAAGAGATGTACCTAAACATCCACGTATTAAAAATGTGATTTTGGTTTCATCGGGTAAAGGTGGTGTGGGTAAATCGACCACCACTGTAAACCTTGCATTGGCATTGCAAAAATTAGGTTTAAAAGTTGGTGTTTTAGATGCTGATATTTATGGTCCAAGTATTCCAACCATGTTAGGTAATGCAGGGCGTACCCCGATGATTGAAGCGGAAAATTTTGTTCCAATCGATGCGTATGGTATGGCGGTTTTATCGATTGGACATCTAACGGGCGATAATAATACCCCGGTGGCTTGGCGTGGTCCAAAAGCTACAGGTGCATTGATGCAGTTGTTTAACCAAACCTTGTGGCCTGATCTGGATGTTTTGATGATTGATATGCCACCAGGGACAGGTGATATTCAATTGACCCTTGCACAGCGTATTCCTGTGACTGGTGCTGTCATTGTGACTACTCCACAAAATGTAGCACTTTTAGATGCAACAAAAGGAATTGAACTGTTTAATAAAGTTCAGATTCCTGTCATGGGAGTTGTGGAAAACATGTCGACACATATTTGTTCGAACTGTGGTTATGAAGAGCAGATTTTCGGTACTGGTGGTGGCGACAAGTTATCTGAACAATACAATATTCCTTTACTGGGTCGTTTACCTTTAAATGTTCAAATTCGTGAAAATGCCGATGCAGGTAAACCTTCTGTACTTGTAGGTGATGATGCGGCCGAAAGCTATATGTCGATTGCTCAAAAAATTGCAGACCAATTACCGAAAGTAGAGAAGCCACAAAATAGAATTTTCTAATCGCTGATTGAGTAGTCAGATTTAAAAAGCTCCACTTCTGTGGGGCTTTTTTATCGAGTGGGATTATGTTTTTTTTTGAAGTATAAGGTAATAGGATAAAGCTGTTTAGAAGCAGAGTTGATACTTCAATAATGCTTAACAAAAATGTCAAAATTGCGTTGTGGAAGATCATTAATCGCAGAGCGAAAACAAGTTGGCTCCGTCAGGAAAAATATCATAAAGTAAATTTTATAGGTAAAGTCAGTTGCAATAATGCGTCTAGTGACATTCTTATATTTAAAGGTGTGATGATTATTTGATATGACGACGACGGTTATAATGTTGAATAATATTCCAGCGCCAAAACAGCCGTGTAATTACAAATAATATCACGGCAAAAATTAAAGCTTCCAGCACTAAACCGGATAATAAAATTTTAGCTAAACTCAGGTCAATATGTCCTTCACCAAAGTGAGTGATCCAATAACTGATCTGATGCAGAACACCCAGTATCATATCTTGATTGATCATATTGACTTGAAACACTTGAGTACCTAACCAAAAACCAAGATATAAAATGGGAACAAGCGTAAAGGGATTGGTTAGCCAAGCGAGACATAAACTCACAGGTAAGTTGACTTCAAACAGTAAAACCGTCAGAACAATCAAAATACTGTGAAAAGGCAAAGGCAACATGCCCCAAAACGTGCCAATAAAAATGGCTTTTGAAATAGACTTTCTGTTCACATACCACAGCAAAGGATTTAAGGTACGTTGACCAAAAATCTTCATCAGTTTCATCTCCGCGACTTTATGAGGAGAGGGAAGCCATGATTGAAAGAATTGTTTTGCCATAAATATATGATACTTAGATAATAATGTGTTGTGCCTGAATAGACTACTTCAAAGCGGACCAAGTATGACTGAATGATGAAATGAATGCTAAAAAAATATTGTCATTGAAATTATTTTTAACAAATGACTATCTAGTTATATTGGTAATATACTTATTAAATATTTGATATATATTAATTATTTTTAATATTTTTAGATTTTTGAAAAGATATAAAATTGCATATTTGCTAAGTACAATAAACTAATTTACTCTTCGCGCACTCTATAGAGAGGTCGCATATGATTTCATGGCTGTTCATCGGTTTAGTGGTCACTATTTTATTGACACCGGGCCCAACAAATACCTTGCTTGCATCATCTGGAATTCAGGTCGGTGTGCGCCAATCATTGCAACTTATTCCCGCAGAATCATTCGGTTATTTAATATCTATTACTGTTTGGGGAGTTATTATTGGTACAGTTTCAAGTCAATTTCCTATTCTCCCGATACTTTTGAAGTTATTAAGTGCGCTGTATATTATTTTTCTCGCTATTAAACTCTGGAAAACAGCAGATATTGAAGCCAGTTATCATCTGCCGACCATTCGTGCACGTGAATTATTTTGTGCAACCTTATTGAACCCTAAAGCATTACTGTTTGCCTCTGCTATTTTTCCAAGTTCAGCGTGGTTAACACTGAATAATTATTTGGTTCATATTGGCATGTTTCTCATTTTAATTGTGCCAATTGCTTTGTTTTGGACTTTTATCGGTTCTATCTTGGCCACTAATAAAGTACGTTGGCTGAATCAATCTAACTTGCAAAAAACCGCTTCTTTGGTTTTGGTCAGTTTCTCTATTCCACTCGGATATTCTGCTCTTTTAAGTCTTTGAGATCAGGCGATGAAAATACACATTTTGTAAAAAATGACATCATCGCCTGATCATCATTTCCATTGCAGCCAATTTCAGTTAAAGTACAGCGCAATAATTGATTTAACTATTTTTGGATTGAAAGAATGGCAATTAAGTCTGATCGTTGGATTCGTGAAATGAGCGAAAATCACGGCATGATTGAACCGTATGCAGAAAACCAAGTGCGTTATGATGAAACAGGTGAGAAACTCATTTCTTATGGCGTTTCAAGCTATGGTTATGATGTTCGTTGTGCGCGTGAATTTAAAGTATTTACCAATGTCCATTCAGCAATTGTCGATCCCAAAAACTTTGATGATAAAAGCTTTATCGATATTGAATCGGATGTATGCATTATTCCACCAAACTCATTTGCTTTAGCACGTACAGTTGAATATTTCCGTATTCCACGTAATGTTTTGACCGTATGTTTAGGCAAGTCGACTTATGCGCGTTGCGGTATTATCGTGAATGTGACCCCGCTTGAGCCTGAGTGGGAAGGTCACGTAACTTTGGAATTTTCGAATACAACCAATTTGCCGGCGCGTATTTATGCGGGTGAAGGTGTTGCTCAAATGTTGTTCTTTGAATCTGATGAAGTATGTGAAACTTCATATAAAGACCGTGGTGGTAAGTATCAAGGTCAAACTGGTGTGACTTTGCCAAAAGCATAATCAGTATAAATAATTGAACAAGCGGATCATTTTGATCCGCTTATTTTTTGTGAGATTCATTCATCGGAAACTGGGTTCATTCGCCCAGTTTTTTTTGCAATTGGATTAATATTCAGCATAATAAAAAGTTATACAAACTTGGTAAGAACATTGTTGTAATGACAAATAAATAAAATAGATATACCAAGCTTAGGATGAACTAAAAAATAATGATGCGGAGCATCTGATAAAAAGGAAGGTCGTGATGACTCAAAGTTGGAATAATGCAAGATTTAAAAAATCTTGTTTGGCGAGTTTAATCGCAGTTTTGCTTAGCCCATCAATTTATGCACTTGAATCTTTATCGGATGACCATCTTGCTGAAACGACAGGTGAGGGAATTGGTTTAAGCCTTGAAAACTTCAAAATGGTTTTTCAAGCACCAAGTGACCGTTCAACTGCATTGAATAATAATGCAACAGGTTATTACGACACATCTACCGGATCAAGTTATTCACGAGGTATTGTGAATCCTTGGCAGAATGATACAGGTCTTATTCGTATTATTCCCACTGGTGAAAACTACCAGCAATTGTATGATACAGCATTCGAAAAAAATTATTCTGCAGCCTACAATAGTACCTATCAAAATACAGTCACTACAAATGCTACAACATATACAGCAATTCAAAATAGCGTGAATAACGATCCAGTTTTATATGCTGCTAAATATAATGAATTTTATTCAAGCAAATATGCAATTTATGAAAAAGCAGAAATAGATAAATATTGGGATAGAAGTAAACCTTTTAATGAGTATCAAGCCTACTACAATGCAACAGTAATTTGGTATGGGGCTGCTGAAACTGAACGCATGACAATAGCAAAGATAAAAAATGAAAAACCGGTTGTTGCTGATGCAACAGCTAAAGTTGTCACAGATACCAGAACATGGATCACTGCTGAAGCAATTAGGCAAGCTCAATTGTCTCAGAAAGATCCCATTGCTGAAGGGATTAAGGCGGGAAATGCTTCGGCTGTATCCTTAACAGCAGCACAAATCAGCAATAAAAGAACCAAGGCAGATATTTTCATTTATGGCTTGGCTTTATCCAAAAGTGATGGCTCATTAAGTACGCGTTATAGTAATCAGGGTTTTAACTGGGGCTCGACGGTTAACCCATGGCTATTCCGCGCAGGTACGGAAAAAGTAAGACAATTCAGTGCTGCAGAAAAAGACCTCGGATATATCGCTTTAGAGGCGCCATTGGCTACCGTAGTAGCAAATGAAGCAGACAATAACATTAAGCTGGGTTTCTGGACGGATATTTTTGCGCGCAGTTTTACTTCATCTAATTATGTCGATCCAAAGACTGGAGCGCCTAATGTGCCGGGAGATCTGCTGGTTTCAGAGCGTTTAAGACTGCAATTTGTTGCCAATGGTTTAAGTCTCAATGGCTCTCAATTCCGCCTGTTTCAAACCTTCACTTCTCCGACAAAGGATTATAGTCAAACTTTAGGTTTAGCCAGTCTTATTCGAATTAATACCAATGATACACCCGAAAATTTAACTACGGCTTCTACGAATCTAGATAGCAAGGGAATTCGTATCAGTACCGCGGCGAAGAATGATCAATCGGATGGTACTGCCTCAACACCAGCGTTAAATTCGTCTGCCGCACCGACCTTCCACGACTTGGAGGGTCTGTATATTTATAGCCCAAATATTAACTTGGTCTTGGGTACGATGGATCAGCCATTTATCGTGGCCTCAGATGGTAATAATATTATTCTGGAAGTCACACGTATTCCAAATGTAGCTGAAATTTATAATAAAATTTATCAAAATTATGGTTCTACCTTAGGCTCAACGTCTTTAAAAGGTTCAACTTGTAATGTTTATCAATGTGGCGAGGCGATCAAAAATGTATCGACTGATGCTTCTGCACTTTATCAAGGTCGTACAGCAACGCACAGCAGTATAGCTATTGGAAGTACCGAACGTATTCCGGGAACCAATCTATTGCGTGCGAAACAAGACAATAACTCAACCGGTATCATGTTTAAAAACGCCAATGGTGATATTAAAAATTATGGATCTGCCGTTATTGATGGTGTTCTGATTCAACACCTTAAAATTAAAACAACCGGTCTGTAAGGGAGTACAGGAATGCTTAAGAAAATCACACTTTTTATGCTGTTGAGTTCTGCATTTACTGTACATGCAGGTCTTGAAGCCATGAGTCCACAAGAGCTTAAAAATGCTGTGGGTCAAGGTGGGGCTGAACTGAGTTGGACTTTATCGTTAAACCATTTATATGCCACAGATATGACGAAAAATTCGATTTCCATCTTGGATGGTAATGGTAATCCAACCACAGTTTATTATTCACTTGATCCAAATGTATGTGGCGCAAACAAACAACTCTGTCGTTTAGCGATTGCACCGAATAATCATGTAGATGCTTTGGGCAATAAAAGATGGTTGGTGTTCAAAGGCATTCAAGGTACCTTGCAAATTGATCAATTTTCTATTGATGCTGTAACAGTCGGCAACAGCAGTAATGCAGCGCAAACTGCCATGCAAGTTACATTTTATGATAATAAGCCATTAAAAATACGTAACTTAGGTTTTGGTACGGTCGGTGTTGAAACGGGTACAGGCACAGGAGCCAATGAAGGCTATGCCAATACATCTACTTATACCACTTATACAGCCAAGACGATTCAAAATGATGGCTCTATTACTAATGTTGAGACGAATGTTCCAACATTTGATAGGAATGCAGAGAAAGGATTCATGGGGCTAAATATGCATGGCAACTTACATATGTCGGGTAATTTAAAAATATTTAGCTATAACTGTACTGGTGGTGTAGGCATTCGCTGCTAAAAGCTTCAGTGCATAATAAGGATATAAATATGATAAAAACGACAATGAAGCTAAATGTGCTGACGGTATGTATATGTCTTGCGCAACAAGGATACGCACTAGAGCAAATTGACGAGAAAGAACTGAGTAATGTGACGGGCCAGGACGGTATTGTAATCACGCATGAAGTGTCGCGTGTCAAAATTGAGCAAGCAAATTGGTATGATCCAAATCCGGCAGCAAATGTGCAAATGGGTTTAGGGCTACATAACGTGCAGATTGATGGGGTGAATAATAAGCCTATTATCAGCCAGGTTGAACTTGATGTGGATGGTGGAACATCTGGCGGTGCAGGGATTCGTCTTGCAGCAAGTGTAGCTCCATTTACAGCAACAGCAGATTTAGTACTGGTTAAAAACACCTGCACTACCAATCCATGTCAGCAAGCAGCAAATAGTTTACGTACTCCAGGGGTTAAATCTAATCAAAGTTTAGGTACGCTCGGAATCAGTACATCTACACCATTGAATTTTGTTTTGCAAACAACAGGCGGATTGTTTAATAAGTATGCGAAAGCAAGTGTCGATTTTCAATTAAAAAATGCTACGATTAGCCATAAATTAGGCCTTAATAGTCTTATTTTTAATGATTTTAATTTTAATTTTGCCGGTGACGGTTATATGTACATCGACCAAGACGAAGGGCTTGTGTTAAGTACATATAATGAAAATCAAAATCACTATGTTGATCTAAAACGTGTTACCGATACGACAGATGTTGCCACCGGACGTATTGATGCAACGAATCCAGGGGTAAATATTGATTTACGTTATAATACTCCAAGCAATGAACGTAAAAATATTATGCGTTTAGGTGCTTCCGGTGCAGTAACGAATGCCAAGTTGGCTTTGAATGGCAACCAAACAAAGGTTGCTAATTTTGAAGTCAATAACATGGTCAATGGCGTACTAATGAAAGAGACTAAAATAGCATCAGGCTATAATAGTGCGGGTAATGACCTTGGACTTCTTGGCTCTGGTGGGTTGCATTTAAGTTTAGCCGCTGACTTCACCAATGCATCTGATACAAATCTTCCTGCGTCGATGTCACCGACAACGCTTGAAATTGGGCATACGGGCAAAGGTAGTTATGCTATTGAGTTTTCAAATTTAAGACAGCTTACTACTCGGATCGCAGATGGCACATTACATAAGAAAAATGCGTATATCGACTTTGGTGACATTTATATTAATACCATAACAACAAAAACCCTTGATTTCATTGTTAATGAAAATATTCAAAAAACGCTTGCTGTTACCAGTCCCATACTGAAACAAACTTTAACCACCGCAGCTAATCCTAAAGATGCTATTTTAATTGCCGTTCGTGGTATGGATTTCCAATCCATTGCAGCAAAAGCGCGCATTATTTCAGATAATTCGTTGCAAAAATTGAATGGGAATGGGGGAACATGGGGGATTGGTATTCCAATTTATAATCTGAATACCAATGTTGCATTGTCTGCGGGTACCTATGGGGCAGCCAACAAAAATGGAATTGCTTACAATGTTATGGCATCTACAGAGGGCTATGGCATAGATTCCAAAACAGGTTTACCAAGTACCACGTCTATTATATTAATTGATGGTCAAAATGGGGTTCATAATGAACCTGTTAATTATTATGCTGGTTTTCGAAATATAGATGCTTTTTTCCAGTCTGACGGCGTTATTGGGTATGAAGATGAAGGAATTTATATTCGTGCCGATAAGTTATTAATTGCCGCAAAAGCGGAACTTGCGATTGGTCAATTACCTGGTTCAAAATATAATTGTGCGTCAGGTACTTACACTAAATGTGGTACTTATGTGCCGCATGATAATTTTTCGAAGCGTGAAGATGTAATCACGAATATTGCTTTTAAGCTTGATGGCAGTGGGGAGCTGTTAATTATTCCAGGCATAGACCCAACAACTGAGAATCCCGATAGTAATTTCTTAGCCTTCAATGCAAATTTTAAATTTAGACCCTTAAGCACAGCTGAGGTCGCTGACGTCACAAACTTAGGTAGTTATTTTAGTTTGACCAATGAAGATATTGATATAGACGGGAAATTAAAGACCTCTGCGATTCATTTTAACCGTATTGAAGGGGATCTTGCGATGAAGGCGAAAGTTCGTGTGAGTGCAGATACTATAACCTTTGATAACCAAGTTAAATTAAATGCTGGCAATAACATTGCAACACCATTTAGAACCAATTTTGCCATGTCGACAAATGGCAATATGCAAAATATCGCATCAGTCGCACTCACGGGTGGTACAATTCGTAGCACTTTGGGCATTACACCACGTTAAAATCAGGAAGATATAATAATGAAAAAGAAATTATTAAGTGGTTTAATTTTTGCTGCATTGAATCTAACCCATTATAGTCATGCAATGATTGCATTAGATGACAGTGAACTGTCGAAAGTTGATGGACAAGCATTATTAAATTTAGAAAATAGTTCAGATGTATCTCAAGGTTTAAATTTCCATAAATTAAGTATTGCGGCATTAATGGAATTGAACGTCAATATTAAAACCTTGCAGTTGGGCTGTGGTGGAACCAATAATAGTTATAAAGTCGGTTGTGACATTGATATTTCAAATGTTTCACTAAGTGGCTTAAATACCGGTAGCGATGCCAATGGTAGTCCTACATTTGGTAGTGATGGTCGTGCAGCAACCAGTGCGTCAATTACCAACCCATTTATTGAGTTTGCGATTAAAGGTACTAGTGCTGCGACACGTGAAGTTGCAGGCTTTCGTCTAGGTGCACAAAATATTATTGGCTTACTGACTTTAGGTACTGAAAACTCACAAAATCCAAGTGATGGGATTCAAAGTTTTACCGGCTATATGAAGATGGCGCAAACGGCAGGCGAATCAAGAACCAAAGCCACCAAATTTGGCTTGACAGAAAGTGAAAAAATTTCAGGTAATTTAAAGGCATTAGGACAAACACGTAAATTTACCAGTAAGCCAATTACAAATGGTCAGCAGACAGAAGGTCATACGGGCATTACCGTGCCATCAATGCGAGTAGAGTTTGTTATGCCTGAAACGATTGTGACGGGTACACGTATGAAAGCTGCTACGGTTTCAGGTATTCGTTCAAGTATTGCCTCCATTCCTTTAGCAGCGCCGACTGCAGGTTTACCTGCCAATGTAATTGGTACTCCAAATTTTGCTAATGACCAGCTTTTTGTGACCTTTGACCCATTGATTAGTCTTTTGGGCCTGAATGTAGGTGAGCATTCTTTCTTCAAAATGGATACAGGTTCTTCGCTTGATAACTTAAATATGGATATTACTTTCGTTCAAGCACTGAGTATGATTCACAATATTCCATTGAATGGAACAGGGGGATATCTATCATTACAGAATCAAAATATTCGTTGGCAAGGTGCTGATGCCGCAGATATAGCAAGACCAGGTTGGTGGATGTCATTTAAAGACCCAATTCAATTGGGCTATTTGCAAACACAAGATGAAGTTGATATTTCTTATGTACTGCCGCAAGTTGCTACAGCAATTTCAGATTTCTTATTAAAACCTGAAAACTTGATCAATGTGAGTTTGACTGAGGCTTTGGGAACTATTGCAGACGTTCCTGTGGTTAAAAAATTGAACATTAATGTGGGTGGTTTTACCAGCTATGACACTGGTCGACCTGCAAGTTTAACATTGCAGGATAAGATATTGAAAAACCAGGCAGTTCCTACAAACTGCTTTGGTGGACATAAATTCTGTTAATTTCTTTGTCTCATAAAAAATCCCGCCTTAGCGGGATTTTTTATCTCAAATCAAAATTATTTCGCAATTTTCGCTAATAATTCCTCTTTAGAGATATTCACGGATTCAGCGTCAGTACGACCTTTATATTCAAAGGTGCCTGCATCCAAACCTTTTTCACCAATCACGATACGATGTGGAATACCGGTTAATTCAAGATCCGAGAATTTTACTCCTGGACGTTCATTACGGTCATCTAAAATAACGTCATAACCCGCAGCTTGTAGTTCAGCGTATAGCTCTTCTGCCGCAGCTAAAGCACGTGGTGATTTATGCGCGTTCATTGGCACAATCGCAACATCAAAAGGTGCAATCGCAGCAGGCCAGATAATGCCTTTGTCATCAAAGTTTTGTTCAATGGCAGAAGCAACCACACGTGTTACCCCAATACCGTAGCAACCCATCGTTACAACTTGCGGTTTACCATCTTCACTCAGAACTTTACAGTCTAATGCTTCAGAGTATTTTTTACCGAGCTGGAAGATATGACCAACTTCAATACCACGTTTAATTTGCAGTGTACCTTTACCGTCTGGTGATGGATCGCCTTCAACCACATTACGTAAGTCATAAACTTCTGTGAATTTTGCATCACGTTCCCAGTTTACGCCAGTCGCGTGTTTATCTGCTTCGTTAGCACCTGCAACAAAGTCAGATAGTACAGAGGCTGCCCGATCCACAATCACGGTTAAGCCTTTTTCAACTAAACCTTGAGGGCCAATGAAACCTGTGGTTAAACCCAGTGCAGAAATTTGTTCTTCAGTTGCAAAAGTTAAAGGTGCAGCAATAGCGGCATGTTTTTCCGCTTTAATTTCATTGAGTTCATGGTCGCCACGAAGGAATAAGGCAACGACTGGAACATTGCCTTTTTCGTCCGCAATCCCTTGAACCAATAAGGCTTTAACTGAATCTTTGGTTTCAGTTTCAAGGAATGCTGAGACATCAGCAATAGTTTTTTGATTTGGCGTATCCACCAAAGTTAATTCTTTAGTCGGTGCAGCACGTTCACCAACAAGTACTGCTTCAGCCATTTCAACGTTGGCTGCATAGTCAGATTCTGTTGAGAAAGCGATATCATCTTCACCGCTTGATGCCAATACGTGGAATTCATGTGAACCTGAACCACCAATCGAACCGGTGTCTGCTTGTACTGGGCGGAAATCCAAACCTAGACGAGTAAAGATACGGCAATAGGTGTTGTACATCACGTCATATGTTTCTTGTAATGATGCTTGATCTACATGGAAAGAATAAGCATCTTTCATGATGAATTCACGTGAACGCATTACACCAAAACGTGGACGAATTTCATCGCGGAATTTGGTTTGAATTTGGTAGAAATTGATTGGAAGTTGTTTGTAACTTTTCAATTCGTTACGCGCAAGATCGGTAATCACTTCTTCATGGGTAGGCCCAAGCACAAAATCATTATTATGACGGTCTTTGAAACGTAGCAGTTCAGGACCATATTGTACAAAGCGACCTGATTCTTCCCATAAACTTGAAGGTTGAGTCACTGGCATGAATACTTCAAGTGAGCCAGCACGGTTCATTTCTTCACGTACAATCGCTTCAACTTTATTTAGCACACGTACGCCCATCGGCAACCAAGTGTATAAACCCGAAGCCAATTTACGAATCATCCCCGCACGTAACATGAGCTGATGTGAAATGACTTCAGCATCGTTTGGGGTTTCTCTTAACGTAGCAAATAAAAAGCGACTCGCGCGCATGGAAGCTGTCCTAAAAATTAAGCCTTGAAAGCCAAGATTATACAATAAAAAATGAGGTGAACATTTCTGAATGTCACCTCATTGTGATGTCATAAATTATGCCATGATTTTTCGTATTTGGCGCGTCATAAAATTCTTAAAGTCATCTAAGTAGGTAAAGATCACCGGTACGACCACTAAGGTTAATAGGGTAGAAGTAATTACACCGCCAATCACGGCATGGGCCATAGGTGCACTTTGTTCACCGCCTTCGCCTAGACCCAATGCCAGTGGAATCATGCCCATCACCATGGCACTGGTGGTCATTAAAATAGGACGTAAACGGGTTTTTCCTGCAGCAATAATGGCATCGTAACGATCTTCACCTCGATCCATGGCTTTCTTGATGAAGTCGATCAGCAGGATGGCATTTTTAGTGACTAATCCCATTAGCATGATAATGCCAATGATGGAAAATAGATTCATCGTTGAATTAAACAGGAACAAGGCAAGAAAGACCCCAATCAGTGATAGGGGGAGGGACGCCATAATGGCAGCGGGATGAATAAAGCTATTGAACTGTGATCCAAGCACAATATAGATAAATACAATGGAAAGGGTAATCGCAGTCATGGCGTAACCTGCAGATTCAGCCATATCTTTATTCGCACCTTGGGTGACGAAACTATAACCCGGTGGTAAATCAAAATTATCCTGAATCTTTTTAAGATCTTGCCCAATATCACCCGCAGGACGACCTGCAGTATTGGCTTTAACCAATACCTCACGTGCTAAATCGCGACGGTTAATTTGTGATGCACCTATACTTTCTTTAAACGATGCCACACTTGCCAATGGCACTAAAATAGGCTGACCCAAAGCATCGGTTTTTTGTGAGTTTAAATAAAGACTTTCGATGTCACTCGGTAAGCTGCGTTTATTTTCGGTCAGGCGAAGATTGACATCATACGTTTCCCCTTTTTCATCTTGCCAAGTCGTTACATCATCGCCCGCAAGCAATGGGCGAACCACATTGGCAATTTGATTGACTGAAAGACCTAAATCACTTGCAAGCAAGCGGTTAATATGAACAGCTAAGGTCGGTTTCGGTTCTTTAAGTGAGCTTTCAAGATCGACAATTCCGTTCACTTTAGAGATTTCTGCAAGAAAGCGATCCGAGATTTTTTGTAATTCATCCAGTTCCGGGCCTTTGATGGAAATAAGAACCGGCTTTTGCCCACCCGAAACCGTTTCATCGGCAGAAGCAACGGAGGTAATGGTAATACCGGCTACGCTTTGCAAGCGTTGACGAAACTCATTGTTGAGCTGTGTCAGGGTCTTATTACGCTCTAAACGAGGGGTTACACTCACCCGGATACTGACATGGTTTTTACCACGGTCAGTCACGCCGTTAATAATACTGTAAGTACTGCGTACATCCGGATGTTGGCGAATAATATGCTCAACTTGCAATAACTTGGCTTGTGAATATTCCAAAGAGGCATCCACTGGGGTTTCAAACTTAATCCGAATTTCGCTTTTATCTGGAACCGGAACAAACTCTGTACCCACCAGCTTGGAGAGTCCTAATGCACCAAAAAGTGAGGCGACTGCAATCAGGAGGGTAAGAATGCGGAAACGTAGTGCCAGTTTTAACAATTTTTCGTAGTAATGACTTAAATTATCCAGCTTGTTGGAGATCCAGTTAAAAAAGCGTTTGATTTTGCCGGGTTGCTTATTTGGATCATGTTTTTCAACCCAATGTGCAGAAAGCATAGGGTCAAGCGTAAAGCTGACAAACATTGATATCAGCACGGCAGCACTGACCGTTACCCCAAATTGATAGAAGAATTTACCAATAATTCCGCCCATAAATGCAACGGGCAAGAATACTGCAACAATGGTGAGTGTGGTGGCTAAAACTGCAAGCCCGATTTCTTTGGTGCCATCCAACGCTGCAGTAATGTGATCTTTGCCCATATCTGCATGACGGACAATATTTTCCCGAACCACAATCGCATCATCAATTAACAGACCAATACTGAGTGAGAGCGCTAATAGCGTCATCATATTGATCGTGAAGCCAAACGCCCAAATAAAGGTGAGTGCTCCGAGTAAGGCGATTGGAAGGGTTAAGCCGGTAATTGCAGTAGAGCGAAATGAGCCCAAAAACAGCAACACAATCAGAACGGCTAAAACAGCCCCTTCAATAATCGTGCGCGCAACATCTTTAATACTGCCGCGAATACTTTTAGAGCTATCCACCACGACTTTGGCAACGGTGCCTTGAGGTAATTGTTTTTCAATTTTCTCCATGGCTTTATAGGTGGCATCCACCACTTCAATGACATTGGAATCAGAGCTGCGCAAGATATCAATCGCTACGGCTGTTTTACCATTTAAATAGGCACTGGATTCTAAATCCGCTTGGCTATCTTCAATTTTCGCCACTTGTTTTAGGAAAATAGGCGCACCATTTTTATTGGCAACAATTAAATCGCCAAACGATTGTGGATGAAGCACCTTGGATTTGATTTCAACCACCAGTTCTGAGGTGGGTTGTTTCAAAGTTCCGCCCGGAACTTCAATATTTTCACCTTTTAAGGTGTTGATGAGCTGGTCTATCCCAATGCCGAAGCTTTGTAGTTTTTGTGGTTCGACTTCAATACGGATTTGACGTTGTGCATCACCGAGTAAATTGACAGCGCCTACGCCAGCCACAGTTTGCAATTGCGGAACAATGCGTTGATCCAAATAGGAACTTAAGTCGCGTAACGGCATGGTGTCCGATTCAAAAACAATCGACATCACCGCATTGGCTGTTGGGTCATAACGCTCCACCACAGGGTCCTGAATTTCATCGCGAAACCCGGCTGTGACGGTGGAAATTTTATCGCGAATATCCTGTGCTGCGACAGTAGACGAAACATCGAGATTAAACTCGACAATAATGGTCGACAGTCCTTCACTCGATTGTGAAATCACCTGTTTTAAGCCTGAAATGGTGTTGATTCTTTCTTCCAATTTTTTGGTTACTTCAGATTCAATCATTTCAGGAGATGCGCCGGGATAGCTGGTATACACCACCACAAATGGAAAATCGACATCCGGGAATTCTTCAACGCTCATCCGTTGCCAAGACGCGAACCCCAACACCAGTAAACACAACATCATCATGATGGTGAAAACAGGATACTTAACACTAATTCGGGTAAACCACATAACAGCAATCCTGTGCTTATTTTTATTTTTGAGTGATTATGACTTCTTGATGAAGGTCTTGGTCATTAAATTTAATACGGCTGATTTGGTCACCGGGTTGCAGTCCTTGAACCACGGCTAAATTGTCGCGATAGCGCTGTTCTAAAATGACCAGATTTACTTTTTCGATTTTTTTCTGGCGGATCACCCATACATAAGGTTTATCTTTCAGATTCTGGATCACATCCAACGGAATCAACTGGCCGTTAATTTGGGTAGAGGAAAGAATGCTACCTTCAACAAAGGAACCAATGCTGAGTGAGTTGATGGTTTCATTCGGTTTGGCAAAGAATTCAATTTGACGACTTGCAGGATCGGCAATTGGGGAAATACGGGTCAATACCGCCGTCAGCTGGGCAGGGTTCCCTTGAATGGTATATTCAATTTTTTGACCGACTTTTAATGCGGCCTGCATGTCACTGGGTAATTTGGCCTGTATTTCTAAATGATCAGGATCGACTATTTCAAATAGGGTTTGGCCAGCCGCAACCGTTTGTCCGGATTCAACCTCACGTTTGGTGATGACACCTGAGATCGGACTCAAGATGGTTCCATCACGATCGGCTTTTTGAGCAATATTGACATTGGCCTGTTGTGCGTGCACGTTTTCAAGTTGCGCCTGATAATCAACTGCTGCCTGTTCATATTCGACCTTGGAAATAAAACCTTGATCCAGTAAGCGCTTTTTTCGCTGCATCATGTTTTTTGCAAGACTGGCTTGTGCCTGAGTCGCGCTAAGATTGGCTTGAGCTTGCGCAAGACGTGCAGCATTATCTTGATTATTTAAGCGAACTAAAACCTGACCTTTTGAAACGGCTTGTCCCACTTGTGCATTTACAGCCGTTGCGGTCGCAGTCACTTGCGCCTGTATGCTGCTTTGATTTACTGCACGAAGTGTGCCGGTAAATGTGGTTTTAGCAACAGAGACCCCATCCTTGACTAAAACTAAATCTTGTTGAATTAATTCAATTTTATTCGTGGTTTGAACCGGCTGTTCTATTTCATTTTTTTGACAAGCACACAGCAGCAGGCTCAAACAGAGGGTGCTATAGGTTAAATATTTGTTGTTGTGGCTTAATTTAGTTCTTTTTATAATACGCTGTCCAAATAGCATGCAGGCAAATCCTTTTTATTTATCGTGGCATAAATTATGCCGTGTTATAACAAATGCAATTTATTCAATAGCTTTTAAACGATTGATGATTCTGTCGTATTCTAGCTGTGTATTTCGATAGTGCATTTGTAACGACTGAATACTTTCTTTTTTTGCTTCAATATTTTTTTGGTTGTTATCGAGGCTGTTTTTTAAAGTTGTTGGAAGGCTTTCGGCTTTACGTAAATATTCAATTTGCTGACGTTTGAAGTAAATCCGGTCATTTTGCAGCTGTTTAAGCTGGTCTTGTTGAAAGGAAATTTGTTTTTTAACGTGTCGCAATGCGTCATCGCGCTTGGTTGCAGCAATCTGACTGTTGGTATATGCCGTTTTAAGTTTTAAGTCAGCTGCATTTTGTCTTGCTTGTGCGGCACGTAGCGGTGCTTTTTTGATATCTGCTTCGGTGTTGTAAGCACGGTTACGTTGAATCACCTGCATGTTCTGGTCTAAGGCTTCATAACCATGGCGAATGTGATTTGGGGTTACATTGCTACTAATATTGGCAACGCCTTTACTGTCATAGTAACGATACCATGTCGCTTTAGCTGGAGCTTCGGCAAAAATAGCGATGGATTGAAAAAGCATCAAGACTAGAAACGTGAATTTTCTAGTCATTTTTTTTTGCGCAATGAAAGCAAGTTTTTGTTTAAACTGACTTTGCATTGAAACCCCCAAATTTAAAGTTGACTAAATTACTTATTTTAAAGTAATAAAAATGCTATATTAGACTCAAAATCATGAATAAAAAACCTCTCTTAGTCAAAAAAAAATCATTGATCGACGGAAAGTGTGAAGCTGTTGTTGAAAACCTTGAAAAATGAGTCTTTGGGCAGAAAATGTTCGTTGAAAACGCAAGTAAAGATATGTTAAAAATGTTTGTAACTTGTAATCAAACTTTCTACTCAAATTGTTTGTACATTCTAAAAATGGGAAGGGTCATTAAATGGACGATAAATTCCAAAATCTAAAAGTGATGGTGATTGATGATTCAAAAACCATTCGTCGTACAGCAGAGACATTACTTCAGCGTGAAGGTTGTGAAGTCGTAACCGCAGTAGATGGTTTTGAAGCATTGGCAAAAATTGCTGAAGCAAATCCGGATATCGTGTTTGTCGATATTATGATGCCGCGTTTGGATGGTTATCAAACCTGTGCCTTAATCAAAAACTCACAAAATTATCAAAATATTCCGGTCATTATGCTGTCAAGTAAAGATGGTCTATTCGATCAGGCTAAAGGTCGTGTTGTTGGTTCAGATGAGTATTTAACTAAACCTTTTAGTAAAGATGAATTGTTAAACGCAATCCGTAATCACGTAACAGCATAAGTTTATTTTTTGGGGAAAAGAAAGCATGTCACGTATCCTTATTGTTGATGATTCACCAACAGAAACATTTCGTTTTAAAGAGATTTTAACTAAACATGGCTTCGATGTTATTGAAGCAGCGAATGGTGCTGATGGTGTCACAATGGCACAAGCAGAGTTGCCGGATCTTGTGTTAATGGATGTGGTGATGCCTGGGGTAAATGGTTTCCAAGCAACACGTCAAATTGCACGTGGTGCTACGACAAAACACATTCCGATTGTGATTGTCAGCACCAAAGATCAAGCAACTGACCGAGTTTGGGGGAAACGTCAAGGGGCAAGTGATTATTTAACAAAACCTGTAGACGAAAAACAATTAATTGATGTGATTAAACAACACCTCAATGCAGGATAAGCTCTATGGCAGCTAATGGATTTATCGAATTACTTCGGCTTGCTAAACGTGGTAACAAAAACTACGTTTCAACTGAAAATGAAGTAAACCGATGGTCAGGCATTGCTTTTGAGATGATGGGGCAATATTTTGTTGCCCCTTTAGGTGAAGTATCTGAAGTGATTTATCCACCTAAATATACGCCGGTTCCGAATACTCAATCATGGGTAATGGGCTTGGCTAATATTCGGGGGCGGTTACTTTCAGTGGCTGATTTGGCTCAATATATTTCCGGGCATCGAAGTCAGTTTTCACCCACTCAAAAAGTACTGTGTATTAGTCATAATGACCATTATGTCGGTTTGGTTGTAGATCAAGTTTTGGGGATTCAACACTTTAATAAGAAAAGTTTCTTTTCTAAACACAGTGAGCTAGACAGCAATTTACAAGAATATTGTCAGGGATATTTTTATCAACATAATCAACACTGGCATGTTTTCTTATTTAGTCGTTTATTGCAAAACCCAAAATACATGAATGCATCTATAAAATTTATAAACTAATAGTCGCGCGCTGAAGAATGCTGGCGAAAGTCGGGGAGAAGCTGGATGGGCTTTAAACTTAAAAAGAAAAATACAAGTGAAGGCAGCAACCGTAAGGTTGGTAATGCTTTATTGTCAAAGATTCAATCACAAACTGATCAATTATCACGTGTATTTGGTGACAGTGAGAAGTCCAAACCCTTAATTTTGGGCGCAGCATTCTGTCTGGTCGTCGCAGTATTCCTGTTGCTGTACTTATTCTATAGTGTGCCGCGTAATAATGAATTAACACGTAGCGTCGGTGATTTACGTCTTTTGTCGCAGACGATTTCTCGTCAGGCAACTGAAGCGACGGCATCGGGTACTAAAGAATCGATTGATCAGTTAATTGAATCTCAAAAAAGTTTCGCAGAAAACCTTGAAACAGTAAAGGATATTCATCCGCAGACTCTAGCGTTGGGTGAAGTTGAAAAGCAGTGGAAAACAGTATCTGAAGGGATTGACTTAATTTCTTCTCAACAAAAAATGATTAACCAGCTTTATGATACCAATATTGCCATTGGTGAAACGATTCCGGGGATTCAGGCTGAATATAACTTGATGGTTGACCAAATGGCACGTCAAGACATGCCAAGTAACCAGGTAGTGATTGCGAAAAACCAGGTATTCATTGCAGAACGTATTCTTCGTTCAATCAGTTCGGTATTAACCGGTAGTGATAACTCGCGTGAGTCAGCAGACGACTTTAGTGCCGATACCGAAACATTCGGTTCTTATCTTGAAGCACAGTTGAATGGTAGTGCTGAACTTGGTGTGGAGCGTATTGCTGATCCAGCTTTGCGTGAGTCACTCGCAGGGATTAAATCTGAATATGATGATGTATTAAAATCAGCATCTGCGACGATTCTTAAAAACTCGACGCAAATTGTAAAAGTACGTCAAGCCTCATCTTCAATTTTTGCCCAAGCAGATGAATTGTTGGCCAACCTGAATAAGTTATCTGTCGGTTCAAGTTTGTCGATTGCTATTCCTGCACTATTTTTAATCTTGTGTTTAGTTGGCTTTTTGATCTGTGTATTTAAATTGCTTACATTACGTGGTCAAACAGATAAACAGCGTGTGGCTAACCTGCAAGAAGAGTATGACCGTAACCAGAATGCGATTTTACGTTTACTGGACGAGATCGCTGACTTGGCAGACGGTGACTTACGTTCATATGCAACGGTATCGGAAGACTTTACCGGTGCGATTGCCGACTCGATTAACTTCGCAATTGACCAGTTACGTGACCTTGTATCGCGTATTACCGAAACTTCTCACGAAGTTGCACAATATACGGCGAACACGCAGGGCATTACTAACCAGCTGGCTGAAGCATCAGAACACCAGGCGCAAGAAATTGCCGGTGCATCTGCCGCGATTAATGAAATGGCCATGTCGATTGACCAAGTATCTTCAAATGCTGAAGAATCAGCTGTGGTTGCGGAACGTTCCGTAAAAATCGCTGCCAATGGTGCAGATGTCGTACACCGTTCAATTGAAGGGATGGACACGATTCGTGAACAGATTCAGGAAACCTCGAAACGTATTAAACGTTTGGGTGAGTCTTCTCAGGAAATTGGTAACATCGTTGCCTTGATTAACGATATTGCCGACCAAACCAACATCTTGGCATTAAACGCTGCAATTCAGGCGTCGATGGCAGGTGAAGCAGGTCGTGGTTTCGCCGTGGTAGCCGATGAGGTACAGCGTCTTGCAGAACGTTCAGCATCTGCAACCAAACAGATTGAAGGCTTGGTAAAAACCATTCAGACGGATACCAACGAAGCCGTAATCTCGATGGAACAAACCACTTCCGAGGTTGTACGTGGTGCGAACTTGTCTAAAGATGCCGGTGTGGCACTGGATGAAATTCAAACCGTATCAAGCAACCTGGCGAAATTGATTGCCAACATTTCGGATGCTGCAAAACTACAGTCTGCTTCTGCAGGTCATATTGCAACCACGATGAATGTTGTACAGGAAATTACCTCACAAACCACAACGGCAACGTTTGATACCGCACGTTCAGTATCTGAATTGGCAAATATGGCCGAATCGTTACGTGAATCTGTAACTGACTTTAAATTACCTGACTAAGGTAATACGAAAGCTTTGGGGTGATGCGCCTTACTCTCGGGTATGGCGCATCAATAAATCACAGATAAAGCATCGACAAGATGAACTTAACCTCGAAGTTAGGTCTCGCGTGATGGTGACAATTAAGTTTGAGCGCCCTTCTTGGTGGCAGATAAACGTAAGAAGCCTAAGCTATGAAAGAAATATTAAAAAATTTAGTTGAAACGACTACGCTTCCTGAAGATAGTTATCTTGATCAAGATGCAGAAATTCTCGAAATTTTTGTAGAAGAAATCGAGGAAATCTTCGTTGAATTAAGTACTTTATTTCCGACTTGGTTTGAAAATCCCAATGATCAAGAAATTTTGACCACCATTCGCCGTCATTTCCATACGCTTAAAGGCTCTGGACGCATGGTAGGGGCTAAATCTGCCGGTGAAGTGGCTTGGGCAGTGGAAGACACTTTAAATCGTGTCATTTCAGGCGCCGTGCCCTTAGATACAACGGTTCAACGCTTCGCTCAAACCGTATTTAAAATTTATCAATATAAATTATATCCAATTTTTAAAACTGTTCAGCTGGCTGATATTGATTTGCGTCCATTGGTTTTACTGGGTCAGCAAATACAGCAAAGATTAAGTTTAGAACCTGCTCTGGAAGAATTACTGGCGCTTTCTACCAGCTTGACTGCTGAAGATGGTGTTACTGGTTTAGAGTTGAATGATGAAGCAGCAACTCAACGAGACACTGCAACAGAAACAAATAATGATATCGAAGAAACGGTTGCCATCTTCATTGAAGAAGCTGAAGAGCATTTAGCAACGATTGATCAGTTCTTGCAGAATGAGCATGAAAATAAACAAGATTATAATGCTCTCATTCGTGCTTTACATACCTTGCGCGGCAGTTCATCAATGGCTCAAATCGAGCAGATTTTTGAAGCCAGTACCAAGGCTGAGAATTTATTTAAAACCTTGTTGCAAGAAGAGATTGTTTCGACTTCGAAGCAAACGGCTTTGCTGATTCAGTATGCCGAATTTGTGCGTGATTATTTGCATACCCTTAGACAAGGTGAAATGCAGAAACTTGATGCGATTTATGAAACCTTTAATACTGCATGGAACAACTATGGCTTCACTTCAGCTGAACTAGATGAAGATGTGAATCCTCAAGGTCTGGTTTCCAAGCTGATCGCCTTGAATATTGATTTGTTACTTGATGCTGAATTCGAATTTGAAAAACGTGCCAAAGTTGAATATCCAGAATATATTCAGGCCTTAAGCGATCAAGCTCAACAGTTATTGGATCATACTGATAATCGTGCTGCGGTGGGTATTCACCAATTTACCAATGAATTAAAGTCAAGTTATGAAGCGTTGGTATTAAAGCCAGAGTTGCTCAATATTGACTATGCATATGAGTTGTTTGGACAAGCACACCAAGAATTTATTCATTTGTTTGATACCTTGGCCGCAGGGCAACGTGTCATATTAACCGATGAAGTTCAGAAAATATTGAGTGATCTTTCTGCCTTTGTTCAGCAAGACCTTGAACAGTTTGAAAATAGTAAATCTATCGTTGAAGAGCTGCTTGCCACAATAACAGATACAGCATCTACGACGGTTGATCTGGCACAGATTTCACAAAGAATGCGTTCTGATCGTGCTCAAATGCATGCAGCGGATGCAAACAGTGATTTCGATGCGGATTTACTGGATATTTTCCTGGAAGAAGCAGAGGAGTTGTTGGGTGGTATTGACCAGGATTTAAATACTTGGAGCAAAGATCCAGCCCATACCACTGCATTGAATAATTTAATGCGTTATTTGCATACCTTGAAAGGGGGTGCAAATATGATTCAAGCGACTCATATCGGCTTGATTTCACATGAATTAGAGTCAATTTATGAGCGCGTGATTCGTCAACAAATTACGGTTACGCCACAACTGATTAGTATTATCCGTTTAGTCCAGGATGACGTGTCAGATCGAATTCAAACCATTCGTGAAGATCATATTGACTACTCTGGTGCTCAATCGATTGAAATTTTGCGTAATATCCAAGAGATTGCGCAAGGCACGTTTGCGAGCACTGCCGTGCCTGAAACGGTTGCAGTAGAGAGTGTTGCAGTAGAAAATGTTGCTGTTGAAATCGAGGTCAATGAATTAGCAGAACCCGTAGCTGAGACATTCGCTTCAGAATTTGAAACAGAACAAGATGTTGTTTCTCAAAATGTTGAAACTGTTGAAGATCCTGAGGATAGTATTCGCTTAATTGCAGAAGAAACATTCCTGGAAGAAGCGGAAGAAATTCTAGAATCTACTGATGATTTATTAAAACAGTGGTTTGATCAACGAAGCGATCGTAGCTTACTGCTTCAATTACAACGTGCTGCCCACAGTCTGAAAGGTGGCGCGCGTATGGTTGAAAATGAACCGGTAGCTGCCATTTCGTATCAATTGGAAACCACCTTCGAGCAGTTCGCGGTTCATCACTTTAATTCAAATGCTTACGACTTATTATTACAAACCACGTTTGCATGGTTAAAACAGGCCATCTTTGAACGTGATTACAGTAATTTTGATAGTCTGAAATTAAGTTTAGAGTCGATTGGATTTGTTGATGTAACCGTACAATTGCCAAATCGTGTGACGCAATCTGATCTGTTAACTACACCGAAAACCTTTGAATTTGTTCAAGGTGATGGTGCTGAACCACCTGCAATGCTGGGTGAGTGGGACTTAAGTTCGCAACAAGACAACAGCAATGAAATGATCCGTATTTCTGCCGACTTGGTAGAGAAGATGATCGATTTGTCTGGTGAAAATTCAATTAACCGTTCGCGTATCGAAATGGACTTGGGTCAACTCGGCAATACCTTGAACGAGATGGAATTGGCGATGAAGCGTTTAGCTGACCAATTACGTCGAATGGAAGGTGAGTTAGAGTCACACATTATTGCAAAACATGGTTCAGAAAATTCACGCTATGCCGATTTTGACCCATTAGAGATGGACCAATATTCATCTTTAAACCAGTTGTCAAAATCATTGGCGGAATCTGCATCCGACTTGGTTGACTTTAAAACAACGTTGGCCGATAAAATTCGTGATACAGAAGGTCTACTGTTACAACAATCACGTATTCAAGCCGAGATTCAAGAAAGCCTGATGCGTACGCGTCTGGTACCATTTGATCGCCTATTGCCACGTTTACAACGTATCGTGCGTCAAACGTCGTCCACATTGAACCGTCCAGCAGAGTTGATTGTTCAAAACACTGAAGGTGAATTGGACCGTACCATTCTTGAGCGTTTGGTGACACCATTTGAGCATATGCTGCGTAACGCGATTGACCATGGTCTGGAAGACACTCACGTACGACAAGAAGTACAGAAGCCTGAAGTTGGGCGAATTGTCTTAAATATCAGCCGCCAAGGTACCGATGTACTGGTCTCGTTTAGTGACGATGGTAAAGGGATTGATGAGTCGAAGATTAAAGAGAAGGCTTTAAACTTAGGTTTAATCAAGGCTGATCAATTACTCGATAAACAAGAAATCCTGCAACTGATTTTCCATCCCGGATTCAGTACTGCGAAAGAAATTACCCAAATTTCTGGTCGTGGCGTAGGTCTGGACGTGGTTCAAAGTGAAATTAAAGCACTTGGTGGGCATGTCTCTGTAGACTCAGAGTTGGGCAAAGGAACAACATTTACCATTCGTGTACCAACTACAGTAGCGGTAAGTGATGCCTTGATGGTGAAAGCGGGCGATCAGCAATTTGCGATTTCACTGGCTCAAATTGAACGTATTGTCCGAATTGCACCTTCTACCTTGGACGAGTATTTCAATAGTAAAGAGGACTTCTTTAAAATTGACAATACCAATTATAAACTGCGTTATTTATCCGAGTTTGTTTCAAACCAGCCATTACCGCGTTTAAGTAGCATTGCGCATTCTTTACCGGTGTTGCTCATTAAAGGCAATAGCGGTCAAACCATCGCATTATTGGTTGACCAGTTGATTGGTTCGCGTGCACAAATTGTGGTGAAACCGATTGGTCAGCAATTCTCTAGTGTGGGGGTTGTTGCCGGGGCAACCATTTTAGGTGACGGTCAAGTTTGTTTGATTCTAGATGGTCAAAATATTGCTCGACAAATTCAGACTACACAGCGTCTTAAACATGCATTAGATCAGCGTGATCTGTCGCGTCATCATAATGCACGTCGTTTAATTATGATTGTGGATGACTCTGTGACTGTACGTAAGGTGACGTCACGTTTACTTGAACGTCATGGTTATGACATTGTGACGGCCAAAGATGGTGTCGATGCGATGGAACAACTTGAAAATGTCAAACCGGACTTGATGTTGCTGGATATTGAAATGCCACGTATGGATGGCTTTGAAGTGACGAATCTTGTTCGTCACCATGAAGTGCATCGAGATTTACCAATTATCATGATTACTTCAAGAACAGGTGAGAAGCACCGTGAACGTGCCTTCAGCTTGGGTGTAAGTCATTATATGGGTAAACCATTCCAGGAAGCAGAATTGGTGAGCAATGTTGAAAACTTGTTAGAGACCAGTCAGGGGTAAATAAATGAGCCAAAATCCTGTTTCAAACTCTGCTGTGAATCAAATGACACAACAAGAGTTGCATCACCTTATTACCGTATCGACTGGATTTATCGATGCGTATATTATCGATTGTCATGGTAAAGAGGCGATGTTGTTACCACAAAATATCGTTTTGTCCGCACTGGATAGTGCCACGCAAGTTCCATTTGTGGAATGGCATGAACTCAAGCTACCTGTCTATGCGGTGAATAATCCAGAACAGAAAACAGGGGTGGCTCTGGTCATTGAAGGCGATGACGTGAGTCAACGTTTTGCCCTGATGTGCAATAAAATGCCAAAAACCATTCGTCTACGTATTTCTGAAGTGGTCGATGAAGAACAGGCTTTAAATGATCCGGCGGTATTCCAATACGTACGTATGGCCGATCAAGTTTTTCATATCCCTAATCTGGCGCAAATTCAATCCTCTTTAGGATTGTAATTTTAGCGATAGCTCAAATATGAGTCACAAAAAAAGGAACTTAAATAAGTTCCTTTTTTTGTTTGACGGAGTTCTAGTTAGCCAACAAGCCTTCTAAAATCTGTTCGTAAATTTCAGCAAGCGGTTCCAAATCGGCCACATTTACATGTTCGTCAATTTGATGAATGCTGGCATTTAAAACGCCCAGCTCAAGTACTTGTGCGCCGGTAGGAGCAATAAAGCGACCATCGGAAGTACCACCACTGGTCGAAAGTTCAGTTTCAATCCCGGTGACATTGCGAATCGCATTTTTAGCCGCATTAACCAGTTCACCGACTGGAGTAAGGAACGGTAAACCTGAAAGCGTCCAGTCAATATCATAGTCAACATTGTGACGATCCAGAATTTCCAAGGTACGTGCTTTGAGTTCTTCAGCCGTGACTTCAGTTGAATAACGGAAATTAAACAATAAATTCATGGTGCCCGGAACAACGTTGGTTGCACCAGTACCAGCATTGATATTTGAAATTTGGAAAGAGGTGGCAGGGAAATATTCGTTACCATTGTCCCAAACGGTATCACACAGTTCAGCTAAGGCTTTAGAAGCAGTATGAATCGGGTTAATCGCAAGGTGAGGATAGGCTACATGCCCCTGTTTGCCTTTAACGGTTAAATTGGCATTTAACGAACCACGACGACCATTTTTAACAATGTCACCAAGTTGATTGGTGCTTGATGGCTCACCCACCAGACACCAGGTCATTTTCTCATTGCGTGCTTCTAAAGCTTCGACGACTTTTACCGTGCCGTTAATTGATGGACCTTCTTCGTCAGAGGTAATCAGGAACGCAATCGAGCCTTTATGATTGGGATGTTTAGCGACGAAGCGTTCAGAGGCAACGACCATGGCTGCAAGTGCAGTTTTCATGTCTGCACTACCACGACCGTAGAGCTTGCCATCACGAATTTCGGGTACAAACGGGTCGGAGTTCCAGTCGTCTAAACTGCCTGTTGGAACCACATCGGTATGACCTGCAAAACATAAAACTGGCGCTTCAGTTCCTTTACGTGCCCATAAATTATCGACATCTTCGAAACGCATCGGTTCAATGTTGAAGCCAATTTTTTCTAAACGTTCCGCCATAATGTTTTGGCAGCTATGATCGATCGGTGTTACAGAAGGCTGACGTAACAGTTGCAGGCTTAAATCAAGGGTAGCGGAAGATGTCATGCGATTTTCATCAGTCGATAAATTTGTTAGCTATAATAGGCGAATATGCCCTTGAATGTGAACGACTGCGATAAAATTGCCATAAAAAAACCCTATCTTGGACAGGGTTCTGTGTGCGCTAAAGACAAACTAGTTTTTGCGGATTTCTTCAGAAGTTTTTTCAGCAGTATTGGTTACGGCATCTCCGGCTTTGGATACATCTTTACCCATGCCTTTAAATGTATTACAACCGGTTAAAACAAACGCCAGAATAAGCGAAGCAGCCAGAATTTTTTTCATCATCATCTCCAAGTATTTCATTATTTTGATGTGGATTTAGGTTAATTAATACCCAACGTAAAAAATATGAGTTTTTGATGGTAGAAAAGTAATCAATTGTTATAAAAGTAGACATTTCTCATAAAGTTAACCATTCACTCTTTGAGAAAGCAGTGATGCATGTTTGAACATATAGAAATTGGACTTATCTTTTTGCAGATATAAACCATTGCTCCACCACTGTGCCGTATCACTACTGATCTGCAGTTGCGGGCAAATCCATTCTTGTCGTTGTAAACGATAAAAATGTGCATTTTGAGGAGGGACATGGCTTCCCCAATAGCCTAAACGTCGCTTGAGATTCACCCAAGTCGGAATAACTTGCTGGGTATGTTCAACAGGAAGATAGAGTTGACCTTTTAATATGGCAAAACGCTGATCAATTTGATGATCAAGTGCTTCCTCAAATTGAAATTGTTTTTGGCTAAAGTGATTTAATTTTCGAATTAAGGTGTCGCTACGGTTTAAGCCATACCAATACGCTAAAGAGAAATCCCGTTCAGCCAAATAATATTTTAAAGCGACCTCCCAGTGTTCAATCTGATTGGTTTCAGTATTGAGTAATAGAAAATCGAGTTCACCTAAGGTCTTGGGTCCCGCTATCTTTTGAATGCTATGACCGAGTAATTGATAAGAATGATAGGCTTGATCGAGCAGCCAAAACCAGATAAACATTTCAAAGCGTAGACCTAAACGGGTACTTTTAAGCTGTTGTAAAAAGACTTCTAATTCTTGAGGATGTTGATCTAAATAAAGCAGTCGTGAGCGATAATTCTGAAAATGCCTTGCCCATGTTGCATTGGAATGTAATTGAAAAGAATGCTTGAGTAGCAGTTCTGGTGGAATCGTCGCTAAAATATTCGGACTGGATACACAAAATGCCAGTTGTCGAACCAGTAAATTTTTAAATTGAAGCCAAGGTTCATCCAGATCAGAGGCTTGATTTAAAGCAAACATAGAAACACCCAGCGCAAAATTAAAAGTGCAGAATTACAACTGATAATAGGTAAAAACGCTTTATACTACCGCAATTAGTCGTGTAGGGCAGTGCTATGAAGATGTTGTTTTGGCGAAGTTTGGTGATGATTTTTGTCATCCTGGGCTTTATCGGTGCACTTATACCGGGTATGCCAACAACAGTCTTTCTTATTTTAGCCGCCTGGTCCGCCTCTCAAGGCTGGCCGCAAATGGATGCATGGTTACTCAATCATCCTAAATATGGTGCGACCTTGCGATCATGGCGTGAAAACGGCACTGTACCGCGTAAAGCCAAATGGTGCGCCAGTATCATGATGCTGATCAGCGCCATGATTATGCTGTTTACCCATGCGCCGTTATTGGTCAAGGTATTTACTGACTTAACCATGCTCACAGTTTCAATTTGGCTGTGGCTACGTCCTGAACCGTCGACTGAACAGATCAAATAAACAGAGTGATATCCATCATGTCATATACCTTAGAACAAGCAGATGTCTGGATTGATTTGGCTGAACAAAGTTTAACTTTGCCAAAGCATAATAAGTTTTATGTGATTTCTTCAGGTAAGAATGGGATCGGGGAGCAGGAAAATTCAGGCAAGACCCCTAGAGGTTGGCACAAGGTCGCACTCAAGTTTGGTCACGGTGCAGCTAAAAATGCAGTTTTCAAAGCAAGACAGGAAACTGGCGAAGTCTATGATGAAGCATTAGCGGCACAGTTTCCTGAACGTGATTGGATTCTATCCCGTATTCTCTGGTTAAGCGGTTTGGAAGAGAACTTTAATCAGGGTGAGGGCTGCGACACATTTAAACGTTATATCTATATTCATGGCACACCCGATACCGAACCGATGGGCATCCCAATGTCACATGGCTGTATCCGTATGCGTAATGATGATGTGGTTGAATTGTTCAACCTTATTCCTGAACAAGCATTGGTGTATATTTCTGAACACAGTTTGAATTTAATTGACTGTAAAACAAGCACAAACATCTAAAGCAACATCTCAAGAGATGAAAAGTGAAAACTCCGCTATCGATGTTGGCTAAAAAATAGCATTATTTCCCCATTGTTCAAAAAACATGAAATTTTTGAGTCAAAACTACAGTATGAATTTGTGGTTTTTTGCATAAAATTCTAAATAAATTACAGAAATTGTTTGTTTTTATAGCGATTAACCTATTTTTTAATCACTCAAACGTAAAAAACCAAAAACAGGCAGAAAAGCGTTTGACAGGCTGCATAGATTCTCTATAATGCACCACACAAACGATGAAGTCGTAAAGGGCGCTTAGCTCAGTTGGTAGAGCGTCTGCCTTACAAGCAGAATGTCGGCGGTTCGATCCCGTCAGCGCCCACCAAGCCTTTACGTTAAATGTTTTAAGTGCAGCGGTAGTTCAGTTGGTTAGAATATCGGCCTGTCACGCCGAGGGTCGCGGGTTCGAGTCCCGTCCGCTGCGCCATTTTCTAGATTCCTTGTTCTAGATTATGGTTACATCAAGCAAGATTTCTTTCTTGCGTCATAAAAATAGCCATGCTATTTTTATTCCTCAAGGGCGCTTAGCTCAGTTGGTAGAGCGTCTGCCTTACAAGCAGAATGTCGGCGGTTCGATCCCGTCAGCGCCCACCATATATTCTCCTTGCTCCAATCCTGTTTTTTTCATAGAATCTCAAGACTATAATAATTTTAAATATTGAAAAACTATGAGAAATCCATATCAACGCAAAGCTGCGTCCAAAAATCTAAATACCACCTATAATGCTCAAGACATCTATAAACAATTCATTGAAACAATTATTGCGCAAGGCTCTGTGAGCGCTTTATATGATGACGGTTGGGCTTTATGTGCGACTCCTACAGGTCAGCGCGCTTTAGCAGTTTGGCAACATAAAAGCCTGGCAAAGTTGCTGATTAAAGACAATTGGGAATATTATCAAATTCAGGATATTTCACTCAAAGATTTTGTTGAAAAAGTCATCCCTTTTTTACGTCAAGAAAATACCTGTGTATCGATGGATTTAACGCCTGAAGGACAGAATGTCCTGGTTGCCCCTGAAAAATTATTATTAGACATCAAAAATTATCTGTATCAGATTTATTTGCAAAAACCAGAATTATTTAAAGACACCAAATTGCCTATGCCACGTAGCATTCGTTTGAATTAATGTTTCTTATCCATTATTTTTAAGGTTGTTTACCGGTTTAATATTCATTAAGTAGCCATCCACTAATAAAGGCAAAGTATTCTCTCAACCAAGAGTTGTAGCGAATATACAATGGTGTTGGGGCGCTTATAGTGAGGATCTGCGGGTAGCCTTGATGTTTGGCTATGGCTTTGGCACGCAAAATATGAAAATCACTGGTGGCAATAACAATAGGCTGGTTCAGGCTAATCTGATGTTCTTTGAGCAGAGATTGGACATTAAGCAGATTTTCTTCAGTACTGGTGCTTTGATCTTCTAATAAAATTCGTGATGGATCTATTTGGTGTTGTTTTTGCAGATAGGCGGACATCACCTCTGCTTCAGTCATTTGCTCTTTAAAACCTAAACCTCCAGTCATGATCAGGATAGCTTCCGGATATTGCTTGGCATAGGCTGCCCCAACATCTAAACGCTGTTTTAAAGTTAGAGAGGGCTGACCATTTTCTATGCCACCACCCAGTACAATAATTGCGGCTGCCGGTTGGGATGTCGTGTTCTGCTGAATCGTATATTGCAGATAAGCGAAAAAAATCAGTAATGTGCTGAGCCATAGAAAGAATGCTGCCCAAGCACAACGCCACAAAGTCAGTCGTAATTTACTGGCTTGGATAAATCTTTGAATCCACTTAAAAAATATGGCATACAGGATTAAGCCGATACCGATAATCATCGGAAGAATAATGCCTAAATGGATTTTATCGAGTGAAAGTAACCATAAGCCATCGAGTGCCAATAAACTGCCTATGATAAAACTGAAGCTACGTTTTAGATGGTCCGACATAAGCTGGCTCTGGGTGAATGTTGCTGTTAGTTTAAACAATTTGTATGTTTTAAGTATAAAAAACCGAGCACTAAGGCTCGGTTTTTTATTGGCTTTAATATTTAGTAAACGTCACGACGGTAACGACCTGCTTGACGAAGCTGATCGACGGTTGCCTCACCTAGAATATCAATCAGTGCTTGATCAACATCACTGGCCATACCATCGATGCTACCGCAAACATAAATCACAGCGCCATGATCGACCCAGACTTTTAGTTCTTGAGCTTGTTCGCGTAGTTTGTGGTGCACATAGACTTTTTCTTCTTGATCACGGGAGAAGGCTAAATCAAGGCGCTGTAGCATGCCTGTGGTTTGCCAGGCTTCAATCGTGCTTTGATAGAAGAAGTCATGTTCACGTTGACGTTCACCAAAGATGAGCCAGTTTTGCGTATAGTTCTGACGGGTACGCGCATGTAACAAGCTCATTAATCCGGCAAGACCTGTGCCGTTACCAATACAAATGATTGGGCGATTGTCATGAATCAGATGGAAAGATTCATTGGTGCGAATACGCAGTGCAATCTGGCTATTTAATGCTGCATGTTGAGTCAGCCAACCTGAACCCAGACCCAATTGGCCTTGTGCATCTGACTGTTGACGAACTACCAAGCGCAGCACTTGTTGCGATGGAATACTGGCAATTGAATATTCACGCGAAGGCAACGTAGGAAGTTGTTCCAGTAAATGTTCCATGTTGGCAAAAGGTTCAACCTCAACAGTTAAATCTTTATCCCATAGCGCTTGTTCAATGCTGAGTTGTAACGAATCCACTTGCGTATGCGGCTGGATTTGATGCTTTTGCATAAAAGCTGTAATACGTTCAGCACTGTTGCCCGGTTGAATCTCTGCAATATCGCCGGCTTGCCAAAACACTTCATGGCTTGGTTTTAATTCGATATTAAAGGCAGGCGCACCTAAACTATTTGGATTGAGTAGATCACGTTTTGTGAGTGTCCAGGTATCGAATGTTTTTTCGATATTCATGGCTTGTAAGTCTAGTTTGGTCACTTTGGCTAAAGCGCTGTTCCATGCCTGAATCTGCTGATTATTGGCATTATCCACATCAATGGTGGCAAATAATTGCTGCGCACCATTTTGCTTTAACCAGGCATCAATTTCATGACCAAAACTACAGAAGGTATCTGGATATTCGCTCGAACCCAAAGCTAAGACAGCATAGTGCAGATGGTTTAAATCAACCTGTGATGAAAGTATTTTTTTGGCAAAACTTGAAGCTAAATCCGGGGCTTCACCTGTACCGTAAGTACTTGCCACAAACAAGACTTGTTCAGCATTTTTTAAATCATCTAGACTTAAGTGTTGTACGGATTTCACGGTTACAGGTTGATGAGCTTCTTGCAAGCTGGTTGCTGTACGCCAAGCCAGTTGTTCAGAAGTGCCGGTTTGAGTGGCATAAGCAATCAGCCAAGGTTTGGCATTTGGATCAATATTGGCAGCAGTTAAGCTATTACGCGCAGCTTGGGTCAGTTTCTTTTGTTTACGGCGTTTAAGATACAGCATCCAGCCTGTGACAAAGAACAATGGCATAGACAGAGCAGCTAACATGGCCAAGAATTGGTACACTGGACCAAAGAAGCTACCGCGGTGAACCGGCAACATACTGCTCATGATTTTTTCATTTAACTTTTTATCTTCATAAATTTCCATGTCTTTAATGGATGAAGTTTTATAGTCAAATGTGGCTTTATTCCGTGCACGTTCATGTTGTGGAATAGCATCAACAAAACTCAGTTCAACTTCGCCATTGGCTTTTTTCGGCAAATTGACGGTCAGGCTTGAATAATCACGACCGACTTGTGCATTAAATCCAGTCCAGGTTTGGCTTAGGGCAAGATTGATTTGCTCAGGGCTTAGACCAAGTTTATCACCACCTTCACCACGAGAACCTGGTTTAGAACCTTCTCGATCTTGGTTACTTGATTGTGTCTGTTCAGCACTACCACGTCCTTCACCGCTTGGGGTATTTCCGCCACGTTCACTGCGACTTTCTTTAGCACCACGCTGTGGAGCTTCACCTTTTGATTCTTTTTGTTGTTCGACGCCCATTACGCTATACAGGCCGCTACGCCACCAGCCATAAGACCAGGTTAAACCGGTACACGCGATAATCAGGAAGAAAATAACCACCCAAGTACCCACAACCGCATGTAAATCCCATAAGAAATTACGACCTTTAAGTTGCGGCTTAATCATCAGCCATTGTTTAAAAGAATGTTTTTTCGGCCAGCGCAGATATAGACCACTTAATACAAAAAAGATCAGCATCAGGGTACAAGCCCCGGTGATCTGTTTGCCGACTGGTCCGATGGTTAAATTGCGATGCAACTGCTCGATAAACTTAAAAAACTCTCGCCCTTTGATTTCTGGCAAAACTTCGGCAGTGTAGGGGTTAATCATCATGTTATAGCCCTTACGTGCACCTTCTTTGACAATATTTAGGCTAGAAGATGCAGTGGGGTCTTTGGCTACAGTGATGCTGTTAATTTTCATCTCTGGAGCAGCTTTATTAAAGTGCTGATACAGTTCTGCAGGTGTTAACTTGTCACGATTTTCAGCTTGTACGGTATAACTATCTGGATTCAGCCATTTTTGAATCGGTTGTTCATATGAATAAATGGCACCGGTAACCCCCATAATCGAGAGGATTAACCCAGCGCTAATTCCGAGGAACCAATGGATCTGAAAAAATATTTTTTTTAACATAGCTGAAAAAAGATGTGGGGGTGAATGGTATTAGCGCAAATTATAACTGAATTTTTGGCAAATCATATGGATTTTGCAGGTAATATTCATTCTCATTATCATTTATAGTTGGTTTATTAAAAAACCCCCAATAGTCTGGAGGTTTTTATACAAATATTTTTGATTACAGCAGGGCTTAAACCTGTTTAGCTTCGCCCACTGTTTCAGTTAAATGCTTACGAATGGTGTTGAATGAAAAATTCTTTGAATCCATACGTTTTGGCAGAATATAAGCACCTTGCTGACCTTTAACCTTGAAATTAATCAACATAAAGTCAGGTGTGTTATACCATTCATAAATATCTTTCCAGCCGATTGCACCCACACCTTCTTGCGCACCCATTTTTTGACGCATGATAATGCCGTGTGGTTGTACGCCTAAACGAATGCCTTTGATTTCCTGTACCGGGAATTCATTCATTTTACGTTTAACGTACCATTCCAAACCGAATTTACGGATTAGGAAGTATGCCACGACGCAGACCAATGCAACCCAACAAAAAATAGTCGAATAGTTCTTTAATAAGATAATACCAACAATAGATAGAGCAGCCACGACAGCCATAATGATCCATGTTTTCGTGCCGATTTTGTTGGTGCTACGCCAAATAGCAAGTTGAGCTTGACGTTGTTCAGCCTCTGAAATTTCATAGTTCACAGGCTGTAGGGTATAAGCGTATAAATTTTTCGTGGTCATAGTGAATTAACAAATTTAGAACTGTAAAAAGTTTAGCATTATTTATACCCATTCAGTGAGTATATTGTTCCAAAATCATGCGAATTATAATGAGCCTAATTCGGTGGCTTTCTCATCCCGGTCATAACTCAAACTTTGCTTTAAGCGACTGAGTTGATTCAGAATGCTTAACATCAAAGAGAGTTGCTGTAAAACAATCAGCGATTTCTGATCATCTTCATTATTGTGGGTTAAGCGTTGACGAATCGTGTTCAACATATTTTGTGCTGTCAGATCGGGAAATTCATCTTTTAATAAAGAACCCTGAATATCCTCTAAAGCCAAGTCTAAAAGCTTTAACACTTCTTGATCTTGGATTTTTTCACGATGCGCCCCGAGTGCGGCAATATAGCTGAGCAGGGTGTGATTCAAGCACAAGAATTCAAAAGCTAAAGTTTTTTGGGTCGGATCGAAATCAGGCTCAGTGGCTAAGGTTGAAATCAGGGAGGCAACTTCAGCATCATTATTATGTGCGGCACGACGGACTACACGATATTTCAAACCGTTATTACGGCCTTGTTTATATTGTTCAATCACTTCGGCTAAATAGTCACATTGTGCCGTGAGAGAGCGCTTGATGGTGCGCGACAGGCGACGGAACTTCCAGTCCGGGAAAATAAAACTGACCCCAAACCAGGCCAAAGCACAGCCAATTAAGGTATCAATCATGCGAGGTAATGCTGCTTCAAAGCCCATTCCATCCAGATTAAAGTTAATCAGCGCAAGAATGGTAATAAATGCGGTAGCTTGCGCATATTGTTTACTGCGCAATTCGAAGAACAGCACACCACTGAACACCAGTAATAACAATTGTCCTTCAATTGACGGGATAAAGTATAAAACTGCATAACCCAGAATAATGCCGACTAAAGTGCCGACAATACGCAAGCGTAAACGGCGTTTGGTGGCGTTGAAATTCGGCTGGCTGACAAAAAGAGCCGTCAGTAAAATCCAGTAGCCATATTCAATATTGGTCACTTGCACAAAAATATAGCCAATCAGCAAGACCATAGAGACACGAATTGCATGTCTAAACAGCACAGATTCCGGGGTTAAATGCTGTTTGATACGGATCACCACATCATTCCAGCCTTTTAAGTCATCATCTTTCAGCTGGTTTTCAATATGTTTGGCTTTATCAAACTTGATATGACGTTCTGTTTCTACATTGCGTAGTTGCGCATCAATCGACTTTAAATTTTGATACAGGGAAAACAGGGCATTGACCCAGACTGGGTCATATTGTTGTTCAGCGCGTAATTTCTCTAAAGAGAGTTTTAAATTGGCAAAAGCATGCTTAAAGCGCTGGTTATGCTGATAGGTTTCACGGTGCAAAATGCTGTAACTTAGATCTTTGCAGGCTTTTGCCTGAAGGTATAAAATCCGTTGGAAGCGGAATAAAATATCACTATGTTCAAAAATTTTAACCAGTTTTTGATATTCAATGTGCGCTGAATCGGCGCGTTCATGAATATCTTGTGCGACAAAATAATACTGCAAGCTGCGACGGGTATCTTTTTGCCCACGGTCACCCTTTAAACGGGTCAGGAGCGCAGTTTTCATTTCATTGAAAATGCCGACCAGTTTTCCATTTTCCAAAGACAGCTCAATCATGCTTTGTTGATAGCTGCTCGGCGTCATATCGACATCAAACAGGTTTGATTTAGCAAACAGAAAATCGCCGAGTGATGAATAACACTGCGACAATTTATCTTGCACTTGGCGAACAGGGAACAATAAAAAGCTGATCGTTGAAATCAGGCCATACCATGCAGCACCCGCAACAAGCAGCAAGGCTTGGGTATACCAGTTGTCGAATAGCTCAACACCCAACATAGAGTAAACGGAAACCACCAGACAGCCATAGGAAATGGTGGCATAACGGCGTCCTAGTGACCCCAGCAGAATCCAGCCAATACAGGAGACAATCAAGCCTAAGGCAAATAAAATCGGGTAAGGAAACAAGAAATAAATAGAACTGGCAGTAATAAAGAAACCGATATAGGTATAAATCAGGTTCATGATCCGAACCGAGAAACGGTCATCAATATCACTTAAACCTGCAGCCACTACACCCAGAGTTAAAGGAATAGTCGCCAGTTGTTGCCCCATAAAATAAGGCACAAAAGCCGTACCCGCAAATGCAATCACCATGCGCAGGTTATACATAAAGGTGGTGTTATACGTCGCTTGTTTAAGCCGCGTCAGCCAAGATTTCAAAGTTTATTCCTACCGCAAGGTGATCTGTGCATTGTGGAGTTGAATTATGTGATTTTTCACTCTCAATTCTGAGAAATAATACTATGTACAGTGTAAGCTTGTCTTCAAGGTAGCCATTTAAAAATTAAATATCAATATGTCTGAACAACAGTCTACTCAACAATATTCTACGGCATGGATTATGCTGTTGGCGTTACTGACTTCATTGGGTCCACTTTCCATTGATATGTACTTGCCGGCATTGCCACAAATGGCCAATGACTTTGGGGTCAGCACACAAATGGTGGCCAATACTTTACCTGCCTATTTTTTAGGTTTGGCATTGGGACAGTTGATTTATGGGCCTTTGAGCGATCGAATTGGCCGCAAAAAGCCACTTTATTTTGGTTTGGTGCTTTATATCGTGGCAAGCATGCTATGCGTTTTTGCGACCAATGAATGGAGCTTAATTGCGGCACGTATTTTACAGGCTGTTGGCGGCTGCGTCGGGGTAGTGATTGCTCGGGCGACCATTCGTGACCGTTTAGACATGCAAGCTTCGGCACAGGCCTTTGCCAGTATGATGATTGTGATGGGGATTGCACCGATTATTGCACCAAGCTTGGGTGCAATGGTATTAAAGTTCTTTTCGTGGCATGCCGTGTTTGTGTTTTTAACGCTGATAGGCTTGATCTGCTTGCTGTGCGTACACTTCTTCTTTAAGGAAAGTCTAACGCCTGAACGCCGTTTAAAATTGAATCTCAACCAGATCGGCAATTTATATGCTGCCATTTTTACTGACCGCAGTTTTAGATGGCCGATGCTGGCCGGCTGTTTTTCGGGCGGGGTGTTGTTTTGCTATATCAGTTCCTCAGCTTCGGTATTGATGGATAACTATGGCTTAGACCAACAACAATTTGCTTATGCCTTTGCTATTAATGCTTTTGGTATTGTGTTGTTGTCGACTGTAAATAAACGACTCGCGCATCAATTTTCAGTACTCAGCCGTTTGAAAATAGGCGCTGTGCTTCAGCTGATAGGCTCATCTATTTTATTCGTTGCCGGTTTAATGGGACAGATCCCGTTGTGGATTGTACTTGCAGGCATGTTTTTGGCGGTGTCCGGTATTGGCTTTACTGGACCAAATGCCATGGCTTTGGCGATGTCGGAACAAGGTTCGCGCGCAGGAACAGCCAGTGCCATTATGGGCAGCATGCAGTTTGCCTGTGGCTTGCTCGGTGGCGTGATCTTGAATTTCCTGATTTGGAGTGCACTCGTAAACATGGGCTTGGTGATGATCATGTTTGTAGCTGTAACTTTAGTGGCGATTATGAAATTAAGCCCGCCCAAACATTATGAGGAATCAAGCACCTAATATTGGAAAGAAAAGCAAAAATCGAATTAAAAAGAGACCTGAATGCAGGTCTTTTTTTAGATGAAGTGAATTAATTCATTCATCCAGTTTATTCGTCCAATTTATTCATCTAAAAACACGGTAAATTCTTCAACTGCAATACGCGGGGTAATAAAGGTATTTATCATATCGTCCGTATCAGCATAACCGAGCGCAACTGTACAGGCCAGTTCTTCATCTTCAGGAGCATTGAGTACATCCAGCACGATCGGGTGGAAATGATTCCAGGCTGCTTGAGGGCAAGTATCTAGACCACGCGCTTTGGCCGTGATCATGACATTTTGAATCATCATGGAAATATCCATTTTAGCACCAATGCCCATGACCTTATTCACGGTGAAATACAGGGCAACAGGTGCATCAAATAACTGGAAATTACGCAGTTGTTGGTGCGCCATTTTTTCTTTTTCGCCTTTCTGGATATTTAACAATCCGTATAAACCCCAGCCATTTTCACGGCGACGCTCAATAAAGGGTGAAATCCACGTTTCTGGATAATAGGCAAATGTTTCCTGGTATTGATTAGCAAGTTCTGGCTGGGTAAACAGTTCAATTTGTGCTTTACACACTCGCTGAACCATTTCATCACGTTTTTTCCCAGTCACCACATACACTTTCCAGGGTTGTGTATTGGTTCCTGAAGGTGCTCGACTTGCGACAGTTAAAATGTCTTTAATGATTTGCGGATTAACCGGTTTATTCAAAAAAGCCCGTACTGAATGGCGTGAAGTAATGGCATCATCAACATAACGAACTTGTTCAAAATTCATAAAAAATCCTTTTGAAATGAGTTTTTTAGCGCTTATGACTATATACATTAGTCGAATATTTGTACGTAAGACTTTGTGTAAATTTTTGCTAAGTTAAAGAATATATTCATAATTTTGTAATATAAATCTAAAAATAAGATTATTTTTTAATCATTGTTCAATAAAACTGATTTTAATCAAGTAGAGAACTTGGTAGATTGATGGCTACATATGGGTTACATATGTTGTACTTTTATAAAATTTTAAACTTTTTTCACTTTACTGATAAGCAGAAAATGCAATGATTTTTGAAGCTTTTTAAAATTTTAAATCATGATTTTTTATTGATTTGTTGAGTTTTTAAGGGTCATTTATGCACGGATGCGAAATATTTAAATAGGAGATTAGAATGAGTCGTTTACTCAACGGTAAATTTATGGCTAAAAGTTTAGCATTGGCAGTCACAGCTGTAATGGTAAGCACAGCGCATGCAGGTAAAGCTGAGCAACAACAAATTCAAGAACTACGTCAAGAAGTTGAAGCATTAAAATCTTTAATTCAACAGCAACATCAAGTTCAACAACAGCAGCAAACTCAAATTGAGCAAGTCAAAGCACAACCTGTTCCAGCACCAGCAGCTAAACCTGAATCAGCATTAACCGGCTTTAAAACTAAAGCGGGTTCAAGTGTAAACTTATATGGTTTTGTTCGTGGTGATGCGAACTACATCATTGAAGGTGCTGATGATGACTTCGGTAATGCTTCTAAAGCCGGTACTGTGGGTACAGGTTCATCTACTGTAAAAGATAAATTACGTGCAACGGGTAAAACGACACGTTTAGGCCTTGATTTCAATACACCTGTTGGTGATGCTAAAGTCGGTGGTAAAGTTGAAGTTGATTTTGCAGGGACCAATGAGGCATTGCGTATTCGTCATGCTTATTTAACCTATAATGATTGGCTGTTTGGTCAAACTACATCTAACTTCTTGTCGAATCATGCGCCAGAAATGATTGACTTTGCGACGAACATTGGTGGTGGTACAACACGTGTTCCACAAGTACGCTATGGTCTAAAACTGGCTCCAGCTACTCAGTTACTTATTTCTGCCGAAAAAGGTGATAGTAAAGCCTCTAAAAATATCATTGCAAATCCTCCAACAGATAATGTGACAGATTCAACAGTAAAATATAGCCTTCCTGCATTAACTGCAAAAATTACTCAAGGCTATGCTGAAGGAAAAGGCAATGCAACTGGACGTGCTTTAGTTGAGCATCATAAGGTTCAGGATGGAAATGATGATAAAACAGGTTGGGGTTTAGCCGCAGGCACTACTTTTGATGTAACTAATCAGCTTAAATTCACTGGCGATGTTTCGTACGTGGAAGGAAACAGCAATTATTTATACGGTGCTAATACCGCATATGTTGTAGATGCAAATGGCAACATTGAACAGAATAAATTTACTGCAGTTCAAGTGGGTGCGACCTATAAGTTTAATGAAAAATTACGTTCTACTTTAGCGTACGGTGCATTATTTGCTGATGATGATACTAATTATGCAAAAACTTTTATAGCTGCTGGAAATACAACAGCAAACAAAGAAGTTCAGCAGGCTTGGTTAAACGTTATTTATTCACCAGTTAAGCCTGTTGATTTAGGTTTGGAATACGTGAATGGTAAGCGTGAAGCATTTACAGGTAAAACATTTAAAGATAACCGTGTAGGCTTGATGGCAAAATACAATTTCTAATCTAGAAGTTTAGAAATACAGAATAAGAAAAGAGGCGAATAAATCGCCTCTTTTCTTATTTAAAGTTTGACAATATGAATAGTTATTTATTTAAAAAATTAAAACGTGAAAACCTAATTTTTAGTAATAGGCAAAATTGTAAATAAATAGAGACATTAATCCCCAAATCTGGATAATATATGCTCTTTTGAACATTGCCTGGCGTGATAGTATTATCATTGCTAAAAATGTATGTTTATTTCTGCATATCCTGCAGAAATAAACATGATATGGACTAGAAGCTTTAATTGAGACGATCTCTCATGAGTAAGCGGGTTAGTAGGGATTTAAGGAAATGTTCTTTCATTGAATTCCAAGAATATAATAACTTGCATCGTCTTTTTTAATATTTTTCATCTATATGAAAAAATGATCTCCTTGTCCGTAGTTTTATCAAAAATGAATTTTCTTTATTCCTTTTTGTTGTACAGCTTTTATTTTATTTGATCTTTATCAAATGGTTCTTGAGCTTCTTTGTTTCAAGAAAATAACAAGGCTATAGAACAAAAAGAATCCAACCATTTTATGGACAATGATGATGGAATTTACTTTTAATGCCTTTTATACGCTCATTGCAGCGGTAATCGTTCTTTTATTAGGACGGTTTCTTGTCAATAAAATTGATTTTTTAAGACGCTACAATATTCCCGAGCCCGTGGCAGGTGGCTTAGTCGCGGCGATTGCTTCACTATTTGTGCACAATATTTGGGGTCTCAGCATCTCTACAAGTAGTGAACTACAGACTAGCTTTATGCTGATTTTCTTTGCCTCTATTGGTTTAAGTGCAAACTTTGCCAAGTTAAGACAAGGTGGTTTGGGGCTGGTAATTTTCCTGGTTTGTGTGGCTTCATTTATTGTCGTACAAGACTTTGTCGGGATTAGTTTAGCAACTTTATTGGGAATTGATCCTTTAATTGGCTTAATTGCTGGTTCAATTACCCTGACTGGTGGGCATGGTACAGCGGGTGCCTGGGGTGAAATTCTAGAAGTTGAACACGGTATTCAGGGTGCTTTAGCCTTGGGTATGGCCAGCGCAACTTTTGGTTTGATCATTGGTGGCATCATTGGCGGTCCTTTAGCCAAAATGTTGATTAACCGTTATCAACTTGCTCAGCCGCGTAGTAATCAGCAAATTGAAGCCCGGGACTCAACACTCAATGCTGATACCGATTCAACTGAATTTACTCAATTTGAATATCCGCATCAGGTGCGTTTAATTACGGCTGATAATGCGATTACCACTTTGGGCATGTTCGCAGCATGTTTGGCCTTTGCTGAATTTATGACCGGCTTTAGTAAGGATACCTGGTTTGAGCTTCCGACCTTTGTATGGACTTTGGCCGGTGGTGTAATTCTGCGAAATGTTCTGGAAGGGGTATTTAAAGTTGGAATTTTCGATCGTGCCATTGATGTGTTCGGAAATGCCTCGTTATCGCTTTATCTCGCTATGGCCTTACTTTCTTTGAAGTTATGGCAATTGTCAGATTTGGCTGGCCCATTGGTGGTCATTCTGGGTGCGCAAACCTTAACCATGGCACTTTATGCGGCATTTGTGACTTTCCGCGTTATGGGTAAAAACTATGATGCTGCCGTACTTTCTGCAGGGCACTGTGGTTTTGGTATGGGCGCAACACCTACTGCCGTAGCTAATATGCAGGCCATTACCAATATGTATGGTCCTTCGCATAAAGCTTTCTTGATTGTTCCATTATGTGGGGCATTCTTTGTCGATTTAATTAATGCGACCGTCATTCAGCTGATTCTTAAGTTTTTTGTATAAGTCTGAATATATGTCTAAAAAGCCCTAGCTGACTAGGGCTTTTTTATCCCTCAATATTATAAAAAAGTCAGAATAAGTTGGTAGCCTATACAGCTGCCAATTAGGCACAACCAGACGGGAAGTTTGGTTTTAAGTAATCCAATGACCACTATAACAAATAAAAGATCAGTCAGTTGTACAATATAATGCTGCGCCATTTGTATGACCATACACAGCAGCAATCCCACCACAGCCGCATTGATTCCCACAACCGCATGCCGAATATAAGTTTGATTCATCAGCCACGACCAATAAGGCAGGGTTCCAAAAATCAGCAAAAAGGAAGGAATAAATATAGCCAAGGTAGCGATACATGCATTGAGTGCGGGAAATGGAGTTAAAGGTATTAACGCACCAATATAGCTGGCAAAACTAAATAAAGGACCTGGCATCAGCTGGGCAAAGGCATAACCTAAATCGAATTTTTCTGCTGAAAGTAAACCTGTGGCAACGAAATCCTGATGTAAAAAAGGCAGAATGATATGGCCACCACCAAACACCAGCGAAGCTGTACGATAAAAACTTTCAACACTTTGAGTGAACATACTGCTGTGTAGCCAGTTCATAACGGGAAAGATAAAAAAAGGCAGAATAAAAAGTATTAACCAAAGATAAGCATATGATTTTTTTGTAGAAGAAATAGCATCTGTTAAAGAAGAGGTTTCCACTTTATTTACTTTTGTGGGAGCAATTTTTTGTGCGAAGAATATCCCTAATAATGCCGCGATAAAAATCACAATGATTTGATTCATCGGCAGCGAAACCGTATAAATAAAGAGGGTGGAACAGAGCATTAAAATGTATTGCCAAAGTTGGGTACAAAAGCTGCGTAGCATTTGCCAGAATGCCCAGGCGACCACAGCCAAAACAATCAATTGAATACTATGAAAAAATGCTGAAGAAAGCAGGGGGAAAAATTGTTTGCCCAATAGTGCCACTATGGTCATCAGTAGTGCAGAAGGTAAAGTGAAACCCAGCCATGCGAGTATGGCACCCCAATAGCCTTTTTTTACATAGCCAATCGCCAAGCCTACTTGACTGCTGGTCGGGCCAGGTAAAATTTGTGCCAAAGCCACCAGTTGGGCGTATTGCTGGTCATCTAACCAATTTAACTGCTTCACAAAGGTGTGATGGAAAAACACCAGATGCGCCGCCGGACCACCAAATGCGAGGCAACCTAATTTTAGAAAAGTCAGGAAAATAGTGCGATAATGAAGAGATGGCATTGGCAATTTCACTAGGGTTAATTTTTTAAAGTCTAATATTTTTCGATGGCAGTTTAACGAAATACTACAATGTGAAAAACATATAGTTCTTAAACTGTACGACTTTTAAAAGATAAGCTTATTAATCTTTGGGTGGCTCATGATAAATATCAAATTTGGTTATATTGCTTTAGCGGTAGTGAGTGTAGTGGGATGCCAAAGTGTTCCACACGCTAAGCTTACTGTTGGCTCTACAGGCTTATCTGAGTCCCCAAGTGTAGATGCACAAGTACATGCTGATCGCATTGATTTTAAAAAATTAAAAAAACAGCAAAATCGTCCGGTTGTAGCCTTGGTACTGGGTAGTGGTGGTGCGCGGGGCTATGCACATATTGGTGTCATTCAAGTATTGGAACAACAAGGCATTCATCCTGATTTTATTGTGGGTACCAGTGCAGGAAGTATTGTGGGTTCAATTTATGCCAGCGGCAAAACTGCGGATGAATTGCGTGATATTGCTTTAAATATGAAAGCCAATGATGTCCGTGATGTAAAACTGGATATGAAAGGTTTTTTTGACGGTAAAAAAGTTGAAAACTACGTTAATCAGCAAGTGAATAATACACCGTTGGAATTGCTTAAAACGCCCATGTATGTAGTGGCGACAGAATTAAAAGAAGGCAAAAAAGTGGTCTTTAATTATGGCAACACTGGGCAAGCAGTACGTGCTTCCGTATCCATTCCAAGTATGTTTGTGCCCACTAAGATTGGTCAAGATGAATATGTAGATGGTGGTTTGGTCAGTCCTGTACCTGTGAATGTCGCGCGCGAGCTAGGTGCAGATATTATTATTGCTGTAGATATTCTGGCTCAACCGATATATACGGAAACCAGCAATGTTTGGGGCTTGTTCAACCAAAATATTAATATTATGCAGAACCATTTGGCCAGAGAGGAACTTAAACATGCAGATATTGTGATTCAGCCCGATTTAAGAGAAAAAGCACATATTTTTGATGTTAAAGGTCGTGAAATGACCATGCGAGCAGGTGCTGAAGCAGCACGAAATCAATTAAATTCCATTTCAACAGTATTCAATCAAAAGCATTATTATTCACCCGTGAATAAAATTCAGCAATTGAGTGCGCATGATTGAAGTTGTAAATAAACTGAAATAATGAGTGAGCCAAGAACAAGGCATCCATGTTTTTATCTAATTAAGTCTTGTTCCTGCTTGCAATAGTGTCATATGGAGTTGGATTTTGATTGAAAAACAATCCAATGAAGACTCATTCTATTGTAAAGATAAATTAATTAATTGATATTGCTAAATAAAATTAATTAAGTGGTTAAAAGTTTTATATTATATTATTTTTATATTAATATGTTTTTGTTCAATGATTTAAGTTTACCGCTGGGTGAAAAGTCAATAAACTTCATTTCATTAAAATCGATATGAAAACATATTTCTGTAAGGATCGTTAAATGAATAGCAGCAGTATGAATATAGAAAAAATTAGCATCGGGCATAAAGTCAAAATGGCCACTATGGAACATCTTGTTTTTACTGTGATTGCAGAAAATGCGGACGGTACATTAAGTATTGAAACACAGCTTGATCAGCAAAATGTACTCAGTTACGGTAATATTTCCAAAGAGATGTTACGTAAAATAGCTTCTTAATTTTATTTAATAAGCTGTATTTTATTTTTAAGCAATTAAATACTTAAAAGAATATCTGCAAATGGATTTGCATTGAGTTTTCATCAAACTGACAACATTTTTATTTTAAGATGGAATGTTTTTAAATGAATGTTGATGTGTTTTTTGTAATCAGGTTTTTGAGTATTTATTCTATAAAAACTACGATAAATTAAAAAGATAGAAAATACAGTGTGTTAAATAGATTGATATATATTTTTTTGAATGATGGTGAAATCACTATAAATAATAATGATGATTTTATTGCCGATTTGGACATTCTATTTCGTCGAAAAACGATATAATAATGACTAAATACTATTGTCTATCCAAGAGACTAGAGAACGCGATGTCCCCATTAGATCAAATTGCTCCAGCATTAGATGACCAGTCTGAATTAACTATGTCGGTTTTAATGACTCCAGATATGGCAAATTTTTCAGGTAATGTTCACGGTGGAACAATTTTAAAATTGTTGGATCAGGTCGCATACGCATGTGCCAGCCGTTATTCAGGTAGCTATGTGGTCACTTTGTCGGTCGATAAAGTCAATTTTAAAGAACCGATTCATGTTGGTGAATTAGTCACTTTCCTTGCCAGCGTGAACCATGTTGGGCGTACTTCTATGGAAATCGGGATTCGTGTAGAAGCGCAGAACATTCAAAAGCGTACAGTACGTCATACCAATAGTTGTTATTTCACCATGGTTGCTGTGGATGAAAATGGCAAGCCACAACAAATTCCAGCTCTAAATTTAGACAATGATTGGAAACGCTGCCGTTTTGAAGCGGCTGAACATCGCAAAGTGGCACGTCTACAAGAAAGTCATCATCCATCATGCAGTATTTATAAAAAAACTTCACAATGCTAATCAGCATTGAATGAAAAAGACCGCTTTGAAGCGGTCTTTTTTTTTAATATGAAAATGTGATTCTGGTCTATACAGCAGCCCTAAATCGGCATAATATAAAAAACGATACGTATCGTTTCGTTTTTGGGTGGTGCTATGACTGAAGTCGAGGTTGAGAAAACTTCACGCCGTAAGCAATGTATTTTGAAAGCTGTGATCGCAGCATTAGAAGAATATGACTACAGTCATTTAACTGTAGAAGATATTGCGGCACGGGCAGGGGTCGGGAAATCCACGATTTATCGCTGGTGGAAGCATAAGTCTGATTTGGTCTTTGATGCCTTCAAAGAACAGACCGCTTCAGTATTTGAATTGGATTTTCAGCAAAGTCTGCAATTTAATTTGAATCAGCAACTTTTAAAGTTATCGCATGCATTGAATCATCCGGTTGGGCGCGCCTTACTGGTGGTGATGGCTGAGCATCGTGAAGCTGCGGGTGAATTCTTTGAACAGTATTTATTACCGCGCCGTGAGCAAACCCGTAAGCTGATTCAAATTGCAATTGAGCGTCATGAAATTATTGCTGACTATCCTTTTGAACTGATGCTGGATGCGCTTTATGGGCCGATTCATTATCAAATTATTTTCTTCAATCGCATGCCCGATGCAACCTACATTCAAAATTTGGTACATCTACTCATGCAACCCGCACTTGTTCAAAAGTAGCCATGGCTACACAGAAAGTTGATCGTTATGACTACCACGAATACCGAGCGCTTATGGAACCGTTCTTTCATATTGTGTCTGTTCAATAACCTGTTTTTATTTACTTATTATTATGCGCTACTGACCGTTTTACCCATCTATATCATGAAAAATTTAGGTGGAACGGTCAAAGAAGCAGGTTTGGCACTGACTTTATTTCTGCTGTCTTCAATTGCAGTTCGCCCATTTTCCGGATTGATTGTTGAAAAACTCGGGAAAAAAATATCCTTTCGCGGTTCCGAATTTTTATTTGTTCTTTTTGCTTTTAGCTATTTGTTTGCCGATAGCATGTGGGCTTTATTGGTGATTCGTTTTATCCACGGTATTTGGTTTAGCATATTGACCACGGTAACCGTGCCGATTGCCAATGATTTCATTCCTGATCATCGTAAGGGCGAGGGGATGGGCTATTTCGTGATGTCGACTAACCTTGCCGTGGTATTTGGACCATTGATTGCATTAACCGTGCTGCAATTTACTGACTTTATCAGCTTGTTTGCAATATTGACTGCCGTGATTTGTCTGGGCTTTATTTTCTGTTTAATGGTTCCTGTACAAGAAAATAAACTCGATAAGTTAACCAATAAAGTAGAAGAAAAACCTTTAGGTTTTCATGACATTATTGAAATGCGTGCCGTTCCGATTGGCTTTGTGGCCTTACTGACTGCATTTGCCTATTCCAGCATTATGAGCTTCATTACCGCATATAGTGAATCCAAGGATTTACTGGCCTATACCAGTTTATTTTTTATTGTATTTGCAATTTCCATGATTGTGGTACGGCCCTGGGTCGGGAAAATTTATGATCGTAAAGGTGCCAGTGCCGTCATTTATCCTTCGTTTATTTTCTTTGCTTTAGGCTTGGTGGTGGTGAGTTTTATCTCAAACCAATGGATTCTCTGGCTATCTGCTATATTTATTGGGATTGGCTATGGTTCACTCTTTCCATGTTTTCAAACTTTGGCGATTCAGTCTGTGTCTAAGCAGCGAATGGGACATGCAATTTCGACTTTCTTTACATTATTTGATTTAGGTATGGCCCTTGGTTCAGTGATTCTGGGTCTGATCATTGCCTATTATGGTTATCAAATGACTTATCTATTCTGTGCGGTCATTACTGTGGCAACTTTATGTGTTTATAAATACACCGTTTCAGCATCACTTAAACAACCCAAATAAAGAGGTACGGCTGTGGAATTACGTCATTTACGCTATTTTGTTGCAGTGGCAGAAGAGCTGAATTTTACCAAGGCTGCACAACGGATGTGCACGGTACAGCCCTCTTTAAGCCAGCAGATTAAAGACCTTGAACAGGAAGTTGGAGTTCAGCTATTGGTTCGATCGAATCGAAAAGTTGAACTGACAGAAGAAGGTAAAGCATTTTTAAAAGAAGCACTGTTAAGTTTGGAACATGCTGAAAAAGCCATTCAGGATGCACGTCAAATTGCCAACTTAAACAAAGACCAGTTGAATATTGGTTTTGTGCCTGTGGCTGAAATGAAAATTTTCCCCTATATCATGCCGAATATTCGGGTGCATTTTCCAGAAATTAAAATTAACTTTCATAGTATGACCGATGCAAATCAATTTAAGGCACTCAAGAAAGGTGATATTGATATCGCCTTTACTCGCTATATTGATGAGTCCAGTGAACTTGAGCATGTACAAATTTTTAGTGAGCCTTTGGCTTTAATTGTGCCTAAAGATTCCGCGATTGCCGAGCAGCGTCACGTCAGTATTAAGAGTTTTAACAACCAGGATTTTATTATCAGTGATGAAATTGCTTCACCTCAGTTGCATAAAATTATTACCGATTTCTTTAAGCAATCCAAATTGAATGTCAATGTGGTACAGCAATCGACCAATATTTTATTGAATGTCAATTTAGTCGGAATGGGCGTGGGCTGGAGCTTAGTGCCTACTTATGTCATTCCATTGTTGGGTGACAAAATTGTCGTGAAAAATACCATTGAGCCTTTACCGATGATTGACCTGTACGTAAGTTACCGTAAAGGTCAAAAAAATGAAGTGATTGAACTGATTTTAAAAATCTTGAAAGAACAGTTTTATATGGGCTTTTTTTAAAGAATTGTCATGATTAACCGATGCTTTTTATAAAGTAGAAGCATCGGAGTCAACGTCATGCCTCACATCACAATAATCAACACATCATCTAAAACGATTTATACTTAAAACCTAAAACAACAAGACAGGTCGAATAAAAATGATGAAGCTGTATAACAATATCCAGTCCCGTGGTATGACCGTGATGCTTTTAGTAAAAGAGTTGGGTATAGAAGACCAGATTGAAGAAATAAACGTGCCCTATGAAAATATGCATCAGGCTGAATATTTAAAGATTAATCCCATGGGAAAAGTACCTTGCCTGATCGATCAAGGGGTCATGATTTCCGAAGTCGCGGCCATATTTACCTATCTGGCCGATAAATATAGTGAAAAAGGTTTAGCGCCCGCCCTGGATGATCCCAAGCGTGGTGCCTATCTGAAATGGATGTTCTTTGCTCATGGTCCTTTAACTGAGTTTATGGATTTAAAAGGGCTTAACGTGCCGGACGAGCAAATTGAACAAAGAAAACGGAGCCTGACTTTTGGTCATGAAGAGAGCGTATTGGCATTTCTAAAAAAGGGGATGCAAGAAGCAAATCCGTATTTGCTGGGTGAGAAAATTTCAGCAGCAGATTTATTTCTGGGTTATTGGGTGATTTTTGCCATCTATCTGAAAATATTGCCTTATCTGGATGAGTTCAAGCCGTTTATTCAGCTTCTGGCCCAGCGTGATTCCATGAAAGGTGTACCATGGTTGCAAAAAATCAATGATTAATTGACTTCTTTCATAAATCAAAAATATTCAATATTAGATTTTTTAAAATCAGCACGGCCTCATTTGATTGATTTAATTTTTTTGCCTTCGCGTAGGCAATCTTTCTACTTTTGAAAGGTCAAAAGTAGACAAAAACCTTTTGTTTCCCATACACGACTTCCTTGTCGTGATGGGAAACGTGTGGCATCCATGCCACACTCATGAATCCAATACCTACTAAAATCTATTTTTATTTTGGCATGATGAATAACTTGTAGTCATTGAAAATGATTTATGAAAAAAATCTAATATTGAAATTATTTGATCTATAAACAGGATCTAATTTAAATACTTAATAGAAGTTGAAATAAAAAAGACCACGCTTTCACGTGGTCAGGCCTCTGAATATGATTCAGGGAATGTATTTTTATATCTGCATTATTTTACATGCAGCTTTTTAAACAGTTGCTGGCTGACATGATCCAGAGTTTGTGGAATCGCAAGCGCTGCCACAAAACGGTCAGGACGTAAAACAACAACTGATTCAGACGTTTTACCAAACCAGGTACGGATATCGGTACCAATATCGCCAAGGGTAATTACGCCGTCAAATTTCTTGCGGTTTTCATTGCCAAACTGGACTTCAGGAATGACCTGAATAAATTTAACGCCTAATTTTTTCCAGACCTGCATGGTGCTCTCGCTGAGTCCCCATTGAGGATCTACACCCCAGGCAATAATTGCGAAGTCGTTGCCAATCACGTCATCCAGTAAAACCTTTTCACCAGACTCAAGTTTTACATGCGGCTGAATGAACATTTTACCGACTGGAGATTCCTTTTTACCATCCGCAAGCAAGGCGCCATCGTTATATTTCGGCATCGGTTTGAAACGCATTTCAAGCAAATACTGTTTAATTGGCTTGATGTAATTCAATGCGTAGGCAATACCATCACGAACAAAACCTTGCCATTTTTTAGGTGGCGCAAGTACGTGACCCGCCATCACAGAAAGATCAATCATCGCCTTGGCATGATCTTTACGTTCAATCTGGTAAGAATCCAATAAATCTGCAGTTGCTTTACCTTGTACTACTAGCGCAACTTTCCAAGCCAGGTTAAAGGCATCACGCATACCGCTGTTATAACCTTGACCTTGCCATACTGGCATAATGTGCGCAGCATCACCGGCAAGTAAAATACGGTCGACACGGAATTTATCCGCAATACGTGCATTATGAGTGTAAACACGTTGACGAATTACTTCAATATTTTCAGCATTCGGTAAAACTTTAGACAGCAATTTTGCAATATTTTCTGGTTTGCTTAACTCTTCCTGAGTTTCACCCGGCATAACCATGAATTCGAAACGACGGATACCATGCGGAAGTGCCGCAGATACATATGGACGAACTGGGTCACAGCACAAGTAAATGTGTGGTGTGGCTAATGGATCATTTTCAATGTCGATAACGATCCATTGGTTCGGTGCTGTTTTACCCTCAAAACCAATATTCAAAGTACGACGTACAATTGAGTTACCACCATCACAGGCAATTAAATATTTTGCTTGAACAGTTTCTTCTTTCTGGTTTTTATCTTGAATCTTAAGTGTTACGCCATTTGCATCCTGGGTAAAGTCATTGAGCTGACGTGAAAACAGGACTTCAGTTTTTTCGTATTGTTTTAAACCTTGTAGCAAGACATTGTCTACTTGAGGTTGAATAAATGCATTACGACGCGAGAAACCAAATTCACGGGTAAGTGGCTGAATATCTGCGAAACAGCGACCTTTAGGGGTCAAGAAACGCATCGCATGGTTCGGAGTGGTATGCGGCAAGACCTGATCGACTAAACCGAGTGATTGAATGGTACGTAAAGATTCATCATCAATACCAATAGCACGCGGGTAGTCAATCAAACTGTCCAGCTGCTCGATAATAGTGACTTGAACACCTTGTTTACTCAAATAGTTCGCAATTGTTAAACCAACAGGACCTGCGCCCAAGATTGCCACTTCAGTGGTGTAATTTGTTTTGTTGCTCATAGCGAATGTCCATTCAATCAATTCACATTTAAGTGTATTAACGGTGAAATTGAGGGGCTAAACAAGCTATGCCATAGTAGATATCTTGAATGAAAAGAAAACAGACGAAATGCTTATAATATTTTAAATAATTGAAAAATAATAAATATATGAATATTTAGTTATACGGTTTTTTAAATGAATGATCATTTTTTTCTATCATTCATAGGAGTCTTTGTTAAAAATAAAAAAAGCTGAATTATTTACATCATTCCGCTTATTTCACTCAATCATGAAATAAAAATTGCATGATGCAGGCATCAAACATAGGTGATGTATTGCTAAGCAACATAGAAAAAACTAAAGTGAGTATCATTCCATAAATTTGATTCATGAGTTTTGCTCACTGATGAATTGATCATCTCCACCTGAATAGCGAGTCTATTTTGAAACTGATTGCTCCCACTCAAGCTGTCCCTACGCATATCATTTCCGGATTTTTAGGGGCTGGAAAAACCACCTTGCTCAAGCATTTACTCAGTCAAAAGCCAGAAAATGAAGTTTGGGCGGTCTTGATGAACGAGTTTGGACAAATTGGTGTCGATCAGCAGATGTTACCGCAAACTCAAGGCTATGAAGTTAAAGAGCTGTTGGGAGGCTGTCTTTGCTGTAGTAGTCAATTACCGATGCAAATTGCTTTATCTCGATTATTGTCTGAAACTAAACCGGATCGATTATTTATCGAACCGACGGGTTTGGGACACCCTGCACAATTACTGGAACAGCTCACCGAACCACATTGGCAACAAAGTATTGCAATGCGGGCTTTAGTGACGGTGGTGGATGGCTCACGTTTGCATGATGCGGATTGGAGCACGCAAAACCTGTATGCAGATCAGTTAAAAGCTGCGCAGGTTATTGTGGTTTCTCATGCAGATCGCATGGATTTCGCAGATGATCAGGCTTTAGCAGCATTGAAGACTGAATATCAAGCCTATCAACAGGTCTGGCTGATGAGTGGACAGACTGAAATTTTGCTTGAGCAAATTGATCTGCCGTATGTAGGCACTGAACGCAAGATTCAGCCCTTACTTAAAATTCAAAAAACATTTTCTACCGGGCAAAGTCTGCCTGGGATTAAACAGTTGCCTTATCATTATGTCGAGACCGCGCAAGGCTATAGTGTGGCGGGTTGGAAATTACCCAAGCGTTGGCAATTTGATTTTTATCCTTTATTGGATTTACTTTGTGAACAAAAGAATTGGCTGCGGATTAAAGCAATTTTTAATACCAATCAGGGGTGGAAAACCTTTAATTTTAATCCGGAGCAATTTAATTATCAGTCTTCAGAAGAGGGCATTGATAACCGTATTGAAATCATTGTGCAAGATCAGCGCTATTGGCAACACTTTGAAGATCAATTATTTCAGTGTCAGCTGAATTTGGATGAAACGGATAAAACAACTCAGCAAAAGTAGTCCAAATCTTATATGCTAAGCGCCAAATTTGAGGACTTTTTTATGGCGCTTAAAGCAACGATTTATAAGGCTGATTTGAATATTGCCAATATGGATGATCATCAATATGCTGATTATCAATTGACCATGGCTCTACATCCCTCTGAAACCATTGAGCGCTTAATGGTGCGTATTTTGGCCTATGCGCGTTTTGCTGGTGAAGCTTTAGAATTTACCAAAGATCTGTTTGAAACTGATGAACCCGCTTTGTGGGAAAAAGACTTAACCGGTCAGCTGATCAAGTGGATTGAAGTGGGTAGTCCAGATGAAGACAAAGTCAAAAAAGCCAGCGCCCGTTGTAAGCAAGTTGCAGTGGTCACCTATGGTTCATCGGTTGATGAATGGTATAAACGCAACAGCAAATTAAAAACCTTAAGTAATGTTCAAGTCTGGAAGCTCTCTACAGCAACCACAAATGCGCTACCACAATTATGCGAACGCACCATGCAGCTACAGTTAAATGTCATGGATGGTGAATGGACGTTGATCGGTGAGCATGCGCAAGTCGTGGTTGAATGGGAACAGTTACAGTAAATCTAAGCAGGATGCGGGTTTTAGGCTTGCATCCTGAACACAAAATTGCGTATACCTGAAAATAATAAAAATGAAGAAGGGGAAAATACATGTCTCCTGATTTATATCGTTTGCTTATAGCCCTGGGGATTGGCGCCATTATCGGTGCAGGCTATAAACTGTTAAGTCTATTTGCCACCTTGATTGTGTTGAGTGCTTATTTTTCTGATCCATGTTCAAGAGCGTATAGAAGCCCTGAGTCATATACGCACCTATCGAATTTGTCCTGATTAATGCAAGACTTTAGATCAATATGAAGATCTATTTAAGGCTTATGACATGAAGGTGGTTCAGAGTGTGCAACATAAAACCGAACATCGAATGATTGGACGCTGGATTTTAATGGGTTCAGCTGAAAATCATAAAAAACTGACCGCTTATTTACTCAACCATTCGAATACTCAAGAGCTGAGTTTTTAAATCTGCACATTTTAAAGCATGAAGAATTCACCTGAATCCAGTTTATAATAGCCATTGAAAAATTTAGTACTCAGTTCAGGTAAATGACGATGACAAATGAATTAGAAATTATTGATTTAAAAGTGGGTGAAGGTAAAGAAGCCGTTAAAGGCGCGCTGATTACCACACATTACACAGGCTGGCTGGAAGATGGAACCAAATTTGATTCATCTATCGACCGTGGCAATTACTTTGAAACCGTGATTGGAACTGGTCGTGTGATTAAAGGTTGGGATCAGGGCATTATGGGCATGAAAGTTGGTGGCAAGCGCAAATTGCTTGTTCCTGCACATTTGGCGTATGGCGAACGAAAAATGGGTAAAATCATTCCTGCTAATTCAAACCTTATTTTTGAAATTGAGTTATTCGACGTAAAAACCCGTGATTAAAACTTATTAATTCTGATTAATAAACATCCTGCAAGATACAGGGATGGATCTTGCAAATACATGAAAAATTGTTTGAGTTTTCTTTTTTTATCGTTACATTCAGTAATAGCTAAGCGTAATTTAAGGATGATTCGCTTTTGTATAAGATCAACAGATTGATCCATTTTCTAAAGTTTTTCTTGGTATGTTTGTGCATATGCATGGGGCAAAAACATGCTTGGGCACAATATGATGCCGCATCTGAATCTTCTTTACAGCAAAAATTATTAAATGAAGTTCAATTTACAGAAAAGAGTACCAGCCTACTGAAGGGCGTATGGCAGTATCATCCTGAGCAATTTATCACTCAACCCAGTGCTGTTTTAAAATCTGAAACGGTAAATTTACCGATTTCCTTTAAACAGCTCACCGGCACCAATCAAACCTACGGTACTTTTATCGGCCATTTTAAAATTCCGAAGGAATATATTGGGCGCCGTATTGCTATTTTTATTCCCAATCAATATGGCGCTTACCGACTGTATTTGAATGGAGATTTCGTGCTGCGCTTAGGTGAAATTGGTAAAGATACAAAAACTCATCTCACAGAAAATGCACCCCGAATTGCCTTTATGGTTGTCAATAAAGAATATTTCACCCTGACCATTCAAGCCTCAAATTTTGATCCTTTACATGGTGGATTAGAAAATCCTATGCGGATTGGTATTGCGAAAACCATTACTCGACAGTTTGAACAGCTGATGATGAGTATTAGTTTGGTTTGTGGTGCAGTATTGGGCGTTGGCATATTTACTTTAATGTTTTCCATTTTTCAAGGAAAGATTGGGCGCAGCAGTATTCGGGTATTTGTGTTTGGTATTTTTATTTTATTCTTGGCCTTACATAATTTATTTTCTGCACCTTATGCCTATACGGTATTTACAGATATTAGCTGGATATGGGGAAGACGATTAGAGTTTCTATTTACTTATTTTGCAGTGGTATTTTTTCTGAGTTATATGATTTTACTCAATCAGCGTTATTTATATCCGATGATTTATTTTGTAGCAATGCTGGTGCTTGGAATAGATATTGTTGTAACTGTATTTACTCCCCCTGAAATTTTTGAACGTTTTGCATTTTATAGTTCAGTATTTAGTCTGGTTGTGATTTTAAATTTTGCCTATGGCTTTTATCTGACTCTAAAAAAGAAAGAGCAATATTCTACGATTAATTTATGGGCGGTGATTTTATTATGCGTTACTTTCGTCCATGATTTTTTATTGACACTCAATTTAATTGAGTCCTTTAATCTCTCATTTATCTCTACCAGTTTTTATGCATTGTTGGTTATGTTTCAGCAGTCAAAAAATTATGCTCAGCATACTCATCATATCGAGCAATTGAATAATAATTTACTTGAACTGAATAGCTCTTTAGATCAAAAAGTACAACAGCGAACCTTGCAGTTACATCAGTTGAATGAACAGTTAGAATTACAAATTCAAATTGATGCACTAACCGGAGCATTTAACCGTCGTGCATTAAATATTGAAATTCAGCGTTTATTTAGCCTGACAAAAAACCACAGTAATAGCACCTTGGCATTTGCCATGTTAGATGTGGATTATTTCAAAAATTATAATGATTGCTATGGGCATTTAAAGGGCGATGTGATTTTGCAAGATTTGGTTAAAATTATACAACAGGCCTTACCACCTTCAGCTTATGTGGCACGCTATGGGGGAGAGGAATTTGCGATTATTTTGCATAATGTTCCCAGTGAAGTGGTTTTAAAGGTATTGCAGCAGGTTTTAAATGCAGTAAGACAAGCACAATTGGAACATTTAAATAGACCCGACCAAAAACAATATGTGACCTTAAGCATGGGGGTATCCTGGATGGATCGAAATCATCCTTATGCCGATATTCATGAACTCATGAAGGCTGCCGATGTCCAGCTTTATGCTGCAAAGAATGCAGGTCGAGACCAGTACCAAGCACTTCGAGCTTAGTGATTTAAGTGAAGATAGAAATTTGACTAAAGCAATCGGTAGTTAATTCGATACGATGCGTATGTAAGTTTTAAAGCCATATTTTTGATAAAACCTTTATTATAAAATCTGCTTTTAATTGATCTTTTCTAAGCAAATTTGCATACGGCTTTCACATCGCTGATGCTCTTTAATACCCGATTGAATACCCGTAGGAATGACCTGAATCATGTTGCGGGGATATCTGGAAGATCTTTATTTTTTGCAGCTCTAATCCAGTATGGTTTTTTGTAAATTTAAGCAGTTTATTTAAATGTAATTATCTTGCTGAAAAAACAGACATATTGATGTGTTTTTTAAAACTTTTATTTCTAATTCATGCGTATTTTTAAGATTCATTTCAGTTTGATTTGATAAAAAGGCAAGTTGAAATAACTGAATGCCATACATCAGGAAAGGCAAGAACCACATTTTATTGATGGAAAATGTGTGATATTCAGAGAATAAAATGATTTTTTGAGCACCATATTAATGACTACTCGCTTGCTTTCAACATTGCTCTCCACGTCTCTTTCTGCAGTTTTGTGGCAGATTCCTCATTTAGCCTGGAGTCAAAAGCCAGCGCATAATCCGACACTGACCGTGATTGGTTATCATGAAATTATCAACACTGAAAATGCACTGATTCCTGAATATGCAGTGAGTACCACCCAATTTCAGCAACATATCGATTGGCTGAAAAAAAATGGTTTTCACTTTATTAATGTCGATCAGCTCATCCGGGTGCATCAAGGGAAATATAGCCTACCGACAAAACCGGTTTTATTGACGGTGGATGATGGCTATGCCTCTTTTTATCAAAATGCCTATCCGATTGTTAAAGCGAATAAAATTCCTGTAGTTTTGGCGGTGGTGGGTTCATGGTTGGAGCCCAAAGAAGATCAAAGCATCGATTTTTCAGGTGAGCAGATTCAGCGTAATGACATGCTGTCCTGGTCAGAATTGAAAGAGATGCAAGACAGTGGTTTAGTGGAAATTGCCAGTCATAGTTATAATTTGCATCGCGGTATTGTAGGCAATCCACAAGGCAATCTGGAACCTGCAGCTGTCACACGCTTATATGATGCTAAATCTGCGAGCTATGAAGATGATAGCCACTATCAACAGCGTATTTCTAATGATTTAAAACAGAACAACCAATTGCTGATTGCGCATGGTTTGAAATCACCACGGGTAATGGTTTGGCCTTATGGTCACTATAATATGCAAACCGTGAAAATTGCCAAACAACTGGGGATGCCTGTTGCCATCAGTCTGGATGATGGTGCGGATTCGGCGAAAAGTTCACTGGGTCAGCTCAATCGTATTTTGATTGAAGGCAATATGACCACAACGGATTTAGCGCGAGAAATTCAAAATCGTCAGCAACATTTGGGTGACAATAACCGTCCGCAAAAAATCATGCATATCGATCTAGATTACATTTACGACAAAGATCTGATTCAACAAGAACGGAATCTTGATCATCTGCTGGACCGGATTGTAGCGATGAAAGTGAATACCGTGTATTTACAGGCCTTTTCCGATCCTGATGCCAACGGTTCTGCAGATATGGTGTATTTCCCCAATCATTATTTGCCGATGCGTGCAGACCTGTTTAACCGTGTCGCCTGGCAAATTCAGACCCGGACTCAAGTGGGGCGTGTCTACGCGTGGATGCCATTACTGGCTTGGGAATTACCTAAAAATAATCCAGTTGCACAACATCTGGTTGAAACCCAGCAAAGCCAAGACTCAGAACATCTGAATATGGGCTATCGCCGTTTAAGTCCATTTTCACCCGATGCACGAAAAACTATTAGCGGGATTTATCAAGACTTAGCCAAGTCCGTGCCTTTTAACGGTATTTTATTCCATGACGATACCACTTTATCTGACTATGAAGATGCCAGTCCCGAAGCTTTGAAAGCCTATGCGGCGATTGGTTTGCCGACCGATTTAGCCGAAATTCGTAGCAATGATGCCGAGTTGCAAAAATGGACCGCTTATAAGACCAAGTACATTGATGACTTTGCATTGCAATTGGCACAACAAGTCCGTCAGTATCATCCTTTTTTACTCACCGCACGAAATTTATATGCGCAAGTTGCGCTCAAACCCTATGCGGAAAATTGGTATTCACAGTCTTTAGAACAGTCCATCAATCGTTATGATTTTACTGCCATCATGGCGATGCCCTATATGGAACAAGCCCCGAATAGTGATGTTTTTTATCGGGATATTGTCAATCGCGTGAAGCAATTTCCACAGGGAATCAAAAAAACAGTCTTTGAATTGCAGGCAGTGAACTGGCGAAGCAATCAAAAGGTTCCCTCAGATGAAATGGCAAGCACCATTCAATCTTTATATCAACAAGGTGTAATGCACGTGGCTTACTATCCCGATGATCCGATTCAAGATCATCCCAATACGCAAGTGTTACGTCAGGCCTTTGATTTGAAATCAAGCAAACTTGTTCCTTAAAGGAATTTTATATGTCAACGCTGCAGCATTTTTGGCATTCTGCTTTGCACTTTGTCTTTTATTATCCATTGTTTATGTCGTATTTATGGATGATGGGTGCACTGATTTTCTATTGGAACGAGCGACAGGATCCACCATATCAACAGCCTGAAGCACTGCCTTATTATCCTAAGGTGGCAGTGCTGGTGCCTTGTTTTAATGAAGGGGATAATGCTGAAGAAACCTTAACGCATGCCTTGGCACTAGATTATCCAAACTTTGAAGTGATTGCGATTAATGATGGCAGCTCAGACAACACCGCAGACGTTCTAGATCGATTAGCTGCACAGCATGAAAAGTTACGTGTGGTGCATTTGGCACAAAACCAGGGCAAAGCCATGGCATTGCAAGCGGGAAGCTTGCTGACTGATGCCGAATATTTGCTTGGCATCGATGGTGATGCCTTGCTCGATCCGCACGCAGCAACCTGGATGCTACGCCATTTTCTGCAAGATGAAACTGTCGCTGCTGTCACCGGAAATCCACGGATTCGTACCCGTTCCACCTTGATAGGTCGGATTCAGGTCGGAGAGTTTTCCTCTATCGTGGGGATGATCAAACGTGCGCAACGCAGTTTTGGTCGACTGTTTACCGTATCGGGTGTGATTACGGCATTTCGTAAAAGTGCGGTGCATGAAGTCGGTTATTGGTCACCGGATATGCTGACGGAAGATATTGATATCACCTGGAAACTGCAACGTGCAGGCTGGAATATTCACTTTGAACCGAATGCCTTGGTCTGGATTTTAATGCCTGAAACCTTCAATGGTTTGTGGAAACAGCGGCTGCGTTGGGCGATGGGTGGGGCACAAGTGCTGATTAAAAATATGGATGTACTGTTTAAACCGAAACTGAATTTTTTATGGCCATTACTGTTTGAACTGATCCTGACGCTGGTCTGGTCTTATTTAATGCTGTTTATGGCGATGATTTGGATCATTCACTTTATCATTCCGCTTGGAATCAGTGGCACGAGTTCACCATTTCTGCCTTATGGAACCGGCATGCTATTAGGGGCAACCTGTTTACTTCAGTTTGCGATCAGTAAATGGATGGACAGTCGTTATGAACCCGGACTCGGTAAAAATTACTTCTGGATGATCTGGTATCCATTTGTATTCTGGTTAATTACGCTGTCTGCCAGTATTGTGGCATTTCCAAAAGTGTTGTTGCGTCGTGACGGTAAGCGCGCACGCTGGGTGAGTCCAGACCGCGGGATGCGCAATTCAACTGTCCATAATGAGAGCATCAGCCATGAAAAGTAATACTTTAATTATTGATTTACGCCGTTTATTGCCTTGGCATAAACGCTATGCATCTAATACTTCTACCGCGATGATGTGGGCAGTATGGTTATTTTTATGGCGTCCATTGTTAATTGTAATTGGTGTAGTCAGTCTGCAAAAACAGCATGTCATTCATCAACTGTTTTCAGCTTTTGGTTTGGGGATTGAACATGGTGTGAGTGCATTATTGGCATGTGTGGTCGCATTATTATTGTGGACGAATTTTGTTCCTGCAAAAACAGTAAAGCCAAGCTCTGCCAAAAATATCTCCGATTATGAACAGCATTTTGATTTGCCTGTTCAGGACATTGAGCAGGGACGTCAACAAAAAGTTAGTGTGGTTCATCATGATGATCACGGTAAAATTATTCGGATCGAATAATGAAAGGTTGTTTGAGTTAAAGATTTTAAAAATCCCGAGTGAGTATCACACCCGGGATTTTTTTATTTGCTTGATGCATTTATACGGATGGAATAAGAATATAAAGACAATCCCACACATATTAAAAACAGTCCAAGAATTAAATCTGCGCCTAAAGTTTCATGATTGAGCCAGGTGCCCCACAGCGTGGCAAGTACAGGTGTCATGATGGTGATCAGCATCAGTGTAGTTGGATTAACGGTGTTGAGTAATTGATAATAAAAAATCATCGCCAGTACCGAGGAAAATAAAGCGCTATAGATCAGTGCAACATTGGTTTGCAATGAAGGGAGATCTGAGGGCATTTCTGACGAGAAAAAAGGCAATAAAGCACAATAGCCCAGCCATGATATCAGGGTTGCACCGGTCATTTGACTGATTGGATGGATGTTGGCAGCCACACCACGAACTGCAAATGCAGACAGTACATAAAGCATCATGGCGATGACTTCTAAAGCTATCCCGAGATGATTCAGGCGTATGTTTTGCGAACTTAAGCCCAGAGCAAAATACAGACCGAGCATACCCATCATTAAACCTGTGCATTGATAAAAACTCAACTTTTCACTTTTAAAAATACAGGTCGCCAGCAAGCCGGATACGAATGGGGCAATGCCGTAGATGATTGAAATAATAGCTGAGGGGACTTTTGATGCACCCATATAGCAGAAGGTCATGGAAGTAAACAAGCCCAGTGCGCCTGCCGCATAGCTGAGTAAAGCCTGCGGGTGCAAGGGTACTTTGATTTTAAAGTAAGCCTGACAGACTAAAGCAACTGGAATAGCCAAGCTAAATCGGATAAATAAGCCCCACGCCCAATGAATTTCATGCACTGTCCAAACGGCTGCCAATGGGGTCAGTGACCAAATCAGCACCACAGTAACAAATTGACCGGCTGTAGCGAAGCGTGAGGATCGGGTAAAAGAAGCTACAACCGGCTCAGACACTGGCGAGGGGAAGTCATTTTTATTCGATGGAAGATTCATTATTTATTTCCTTATTTTTAGGCATTAAAAAAGGTCGCTGTTGAGGCGACCTTTAGATATTTATTTTAGTGATTATTCAAAGAAATGATCACGGTACATATTCCAAGGCACCTCATGCAAAAAGTTCACACGTCGTGAAGCGGCTTTGTTGACTTGAATGTCCAAAGCGAGCCAGATCACAAGCGGATATTGAGGATATGGAATAGGTAACATAAAAGAAAAAGTCTCTGAATGAACATTTTTTATAGCATATAAATTTAAAAATTGTATGATTTTTATTCAAATTGTTTTATAAATATAAAGATAACAATTATTTACTCGTGAGAGTGTCGCTATGATAAAAATACTCTTGTGGTTGTGTCTTTTCATTGTGTTTATTGGGCTTTGGAAATTCATTTTTAAATTTCAGATCAATCAACATTTTCAGCAATTCAAAATCAAGCAGTTAGCAGATTTAGATAAACAAGCCGCTATATCAACAAAGCCATTATCTGCCCATGAAGCACGTATCGATGAAGTGGAGGAATACGAACAACAATTATTTGATGATATTTGCCAAATATTTTTTGAGCGCGAATTGGCTGAACGAAATTTGAGTCAGGCGCTTGTGGTTCAAGAAGATGTATTAAGAAAAATGCCAGCCAAAACCCAAACCCAAATTCGCAAGCTGGATTTGGCAGAATGGTCTATTTACTGGACTTTCTATGATCAGTCTTTGGAATATTATGTCGGACGTTATGGAGTGTTTTATACTCATGTTGACCGTTTTGGGGATGAGCATAAATTTGAAATGAAAGATGCACATAGCCACGTTTGATCAAAGTGATTCTCTTGAGTGCCAAATACTTTTAGCTAACGGATGATGTGCTCTACATCTTTATGCGCTTTGTAGCTGTTTTAAAATGCGTTGCTTCACTTGATCAAGATAGAATGGATCATCATTCAGGCGATACATTAAAATCGCCCCTTCATAATCTGCCAGACTTTGTTTGGCTAAAATTTTGGCTTCATTTTCTGTAAGCTGTATTTTAAATAACTGATAAAAAGCCATTTCCCAATCCTGAAAAATAGTACGAATTTTTTCTAAAATAGCGTTCGATTGATACAGGGCTTCAATAGAAAGGATTCCAACTAAACATCCTTTGACTCCATAACTAAAGAACTGTGCCACTCGTTGATGTAGATACTCAAAGTGTTGCGCGACTGACATTTCAGGACTTTCACTCAGTTTAAATAAATGCGTATTTAAGGATTTTTGGGTCAGTTCCAATACATCCATAAGTAAAGCTTCTTTACTCGGATAGTAATAGTAAAAAGAGGTTTTGCTGAGCCCACAGGCTTTGGCCAGCATCTCCATACTGGTGCCTGCATAACCCTGTGTCTTAAATTGTAAGGCACATAAGTGAAGAGTTTGCTCTCGGCTAAGTTTCTGTGGGCGCATTTGTATTAATCTCTATCCATTTTTTTGAGCAAGTAAATCATCAAAGCTGTGTAGAATCTCATCCCAGATTTTTTCCGAACCTTTACGGAAATAACCCATATGCCCAATCTGCTTAAGACCATAATCTTGTGCTGCAATATCAATAAATTGCATCGGAGCTTGGCTGTAATGTTGCATAAAAGCATGCCGTGAATTGGGTAAAGCCCAGTTGTCATCCATTGCAGATACTGCATAAATTGGCGTTTTGACCTGTGCATATTGCTCAATCAACGCGTGCTGTTCAGGGTCGGCAAAGAAATAGGTCGGATTTTTACACCATTTTCGCCACTGTTTATAAACATCAATCGGTAAATCTGAACCCATATTCAGTTTGCTCCAAGGCAAATAGCCTTTGATTGCAACCATCGGCGGGAAGATAATATTCCAGATCACCTGAACTTTGATCTTTTCTTTCAACGGCATATAGCCATGCCAGCCTGCACCTGTGCCAAAACAGTACATGGCAGTCACTTTATGATGATTGGGTGCCAAACCGAGTGCTTGCCCACCATAAGAATGCCCGACCATAAACAGCGGGATTTGATCTTGTGCCAGATAGTCAATCGCTCCAGCAAGATCCAAAGCACCCCAATCTAAATAAGACATCTTAAAACCTTTTAAATTTTGAGGTGCAGACTGTCCCACGCCACGATAATCAAAGCTTAAAACCTGGTAACCAAACTGAGTCACATATTCTGCAAAGCGGCGATAGAAGGCTTGTGGAACACCGGTTGCACTTGACAATACAATATTGGCTTTTAGGTCATGTTCAGGTGTGTAAAGTGTTCCAACAAGGGGATAACCATCGGTTGCCATGAATGATTGGGTACGGACGCTAAAGTGATTATTTTGTGGCTTCTGATTTAAATACGGCATAGCAAACTCGTTTTTATTGGATTTAGATGATTCACTTTTAAATTATTGACCTTTAAATTCGGGCGCACGTCGTTGCAGCATCGCCATGACACCTTCCTGAACATCTTGAGTTTTTAACAATGGGGTGAGGTGCTGTTGTAAATGAGCAAATGCTGTTTCTGTACCATGTACAGTGGCTTCTTTGGCAGAGGCCAGCGTGGCTTGTACCGCGAGTGGTGCAGCTTGAGCAATCCGTTCCGCCAGTTCAATCGCTCGATTGAGGGGAGCTTTAGTGGTAATTTCATTGATCAGGTTTAAATCCAGCGCGGTTTGTGCATCGAAGGTATCACCGGTGAGCAAGTAGCGCATGGCTTTAGCCCAGCCTGCCGCCTGTACAAATCGCACTGTTGCACCACCAAAAGGTAAAATTCCACGTTGCACTTCCATTTGTGCAAATTGGCTATTGTCCTGAGCAATCACAATATCGGCATTCAGCATCAGCTCGATCCCTGCGGTATAGCAATACCCCTGTACTGCAACAATCACCGGTTTTTTTCGCTGACGTCCACTGGTTCCCCATGGATTGATCTGTTGTTCATCGTAGCTAAATATGCCACTACTCAGCTTAGGTTGTAATTCCACCAAATCCAAACCTGCGGTAAAGTGATCTCCATGAGCGAAGATCACGGCACAGCGTAACTCAGGATGATCTTCATATTCGGTTAAGGCCAGTGATAAGTCATGAATCAGATGGCTATCAAAGGCATTTCTTTTTTCAGCACGGTCGAGTCCGATCAAGAACAGAGATCCGCGAATTTCCCGGCTGACTTTTCCTTGTTGTTGGGACATTTTTATTTTTCCAGCATGATCATTTTTTATATTCTTAAATGGTTGTTAGAAAACTGTCAAATCTGGGCAATCTATTTTTCAATTTGCATTGAAGTGACAGATCACAGTTCGAGACAGGGAGTGTGTCCGTCAGATTGTGCGATTGAATTGGTACAATTTATCTTGCGTTCAGCGCTATTTTTTCCATAATAGCAGCACTCTTTACCTGCCTGTTTATTGCTATGTCACCTTTAGAAATTGTTGCCGTCATTATCAGTCTTATTGGGGTGACATTGACCATTAAACGCAATATGTGGTGTTGGTGGTTTAATTTCGCAGCCTTTGTTTTATATGCTTATTTATTTTATGAATTTAAGCTGTATGGCGAAACCATCTTGCAGTTCTTCTTTATGGTGGTGAACTTTTATGGTTTCTACCACTGGTTGAAGGGAAAACAGCAAGATCATGAAATTCGGATTGAACCGATTGCCAAAAAAATCGTGATTTTCCAAATGTCACTTGCAGCAGTGGGCGGTTTAATTTTTGGGTTAACTTTAAAAAATTTTACCGATGCTGCGGTGCCGATGCTGGATTCGCAACTGGCAGCTTTTAGTTTACTGGCCACCTATTGGACCAGCCGTAAACATATTGCCACCTGGGTATTGTGGGTTTTCGTCGATATCATTTATGTCGGCATGTTTATTTATAAAGACTTATTCCTGACTGCGGGTTTATATGCGGCCTTTGTCGGTTTGGCCGCTTTTGGTTGGTGGCAGTGGGAACAAGTGAAAAAGAAACAGGCAATCACACATTTTAAGGGTGTATAAATATCTTTTTATAGCGCACTTGGACTGACTGCTATGCTGATTGATTTCATTCAACATCAATTGAAGCAATTTGATGAAATGGCAGCACGGATTCAAGCTGCGCCTGAAGATTATATTAACTTCGATTCAGTCTCTGATTTTTATAAGGCCGAATGGTTGAATGATTTTCCAAAAGGCACCACGTGGGCAGCGACAGGGCTGGATGATGGTGCTGAACAATTCTATGCGATCATTGAATACAGAAGCCATTTCCTCAGTATTTCCTGTTCCGAGCAAATTGAAGTACGTTATGGCGTACATGGTCAATAGTTCGGTATAGATGGTCAATGACAGCATCACTAAAATTCAATTAAATAAAAAGCGACAAAATGCCCTAGATCAGTGATGATCAAATGGTTTATAAGTATTCAAAACGACCAATAAAAAAACAAAGGATAGAAAAATGGCACATCGTTTTACTGTAAACTCTACAATTCAGGGAGTTTCAATTGATGAATTTAAACGGCTTGCATCAGATACAGCTTTGCACGAAGCAGTATGCAGACGTATTCCAGGTGAAAAATTAGAAATTATTGAATCTAAGATTCAGGGCGATACCTATACTTTACGCCGTGCATATAATTTAGATGTGAAGATTCCGGATATCGCAAAAAAATTAATTAAAGATGCTTTCCGTTTGAAGCGTACAGATATCACCAATTTAGAAGCTTTAACTTCGACTATAGAATTGGGTGCGAATCTGCCTTTACATGCGAACTGTGAACGTTCAGTAACAGGGGACGATCTGCAGATTCACATTACCTTAAATTGGCAGGTTAAGATTAAAGTCCCTTTGATTGCAGGCATGTTAGAAAAACATGCTGAAGGGGAAATTCGTAAATTCAGTGATCTGGAGATCCAGATTGTTGAAGATGAATTAAAGAAAAACCGCTCTGCTTAATAATAAAAAAACCTTTAATGAAGTAATGCCAGTCATTTACGAAATTGACTGGCATTTTTTATTTTGAATCCATCCTGTTATTTGATACGCGGAAACGTCATTCGCAACTGTACTTTAATGAAGAGTTTTTTCTTTTATTGTTCTTTCATTAATGATTAATCTTGCACTGGATTGTGCGGTGTAGAAATTGCAGATGCTACTAAATTCTGTTTTTCAAATTTGGTTCTATAAAGCATTGCAGTAAAGAACGAGACCAGGCACACCACCCAAATGTAATACATTGCGCCAATAGCGCGTGTACAAATAGTGCTAAAGTTTTGAGTTTAATCAATTGCTATCTATATGAAAAATCATTCTTTCTTCTGAGTGCGACAACTTAAATTTATGAATAATGACTGGTGATCTGTATGGATATTAGAGTCTTACAAAGTAAGGCAAAATAGAGAGGATGATGCCGGTGGTTGTTAGCATTGCGGTATTTTCTACAAAATAGGGGAAAATCATCAGTACTAAGCCACAAATCAAGGGCATAGTGACTTTTTGCTTTTTCCCATACAGAAAATAGCCTAAGCCTATAGAACTAAAAAGAACACCAAGAAGAAGTTGAGCTGTGGTCATTATTTTATATTTATAAAGGATTTGAGCTGATTATAACCAAGTAAAATTAAAATAGGCTTAAAAGATTTTACTTAAGAATCGCTAATCTTGATCTGCAGGAAAGGTGAAATACAAGGATTAAAATTGCATATGATCGATATGTTTTTAGCGTTAAAATTTATACAGAATCTGTGATTTAAAACAGTATTGGATTTGGCTTTATATCTCAGGCTATATCTACTAGGGAATGAATTTATGAGTACCATTTTACCTGTAGCACAGCGTGGGGAAACCATTTTGACCTTAACAGCGGCTGAGGTGGCAAAGTCTGAGCTGGATAGTGAATGGTTAAATCAACTTGCTGTAGCCATGCATGACACCATGACGGAACGAAATGGTGTAGGTATTGCCGCCCCTCAGGTTTATGTCTCTAAACGGGTGATTATTGTCGCTTCACGTCCTAATCCGCGTTATCTCGATGCGCCTGAAATGGATGCAGTGGTGATGGTGAATCCTGAAATTTTAGAAAGGTCTGAAGCAACTGTTCTGGGGGAAGAAGGGTGTTCCGGATGAACGTGGGAAAGTGGCACGAGCGGAAACTGTTAAAGTGCGTTATTTAACGCTGCAAGGTGAACAAATAGAAACCATCTACACGGGTTTTCCTGCAAGGATTGTGCAGCATGAAGTGGATCATTTGGATGGAGTGTTGTTTATTCAGCGGATATAAGTCTCAATTGTTTAATTTTTGTGCTATAAATATAAAGCAATAAAAATTTTAGAAATTATAAATATAGTAATTAAGTTTATGAACTTGTTTAGAAAAATACAGACACTGATTTTTCATTATTGGGGCAGATTTAGGTTTCATATACTCGAATCTGATAATTTAATTATTAACTGGCCTAATTTTGATAAAGGGGTATTGCTCCTGATTTTTGGGGCATTTTGTCAGGTCAGTGCAATTAAATGGTATCTGGTCAGCTATTTCTCTGCTGAAAATGCTGTCTGGATCAATGCGGACTTTTTTTTCATCCGTATTATCAGTGTATTTATCACTTTAATCATTTTTATCACTATAGTTGGGTTTAGCTTCAGATATAAAAGAAATAAAAAATTCCGGAGATTTATTTCTTATTTTTCACCCATGTTTTTTGGCGCCACCATGATTTATGCGGGCTATACCGTCGGTATTTATAGCCCCGCCACCATTGCAGGATTTGTCAATATTGTCCTGATTGGCTTGGTATTTTATTCACGAAAAATTATTTATAGTATTGCGATTCCTGCTCTTATTTTTATCGTCATTATTAGTTACTTAACTTTTAATGGGGTGATTCGTTACGCGCCTGTGTTTAGTGATGCACTTACGAATGGCGCGTTTTATCATAATGAATTCTGGATCGGAAGTATGGCGGAAGTTTATCTGCCGATCTTGCTGGTTTCGATTTTGTTTTTTGAAATTTTACTTTCACAATGGCGTCGGCGTGAAAGAAATATTAAAAGAATGAGCCAAACTGATGTGCTGACGAATGTGTTTAATCGTCGTTATATTGGCGAACAACTCACAGCTTTAGAACGCAAGAAAAAAACGGCTTATGCGGTAATTTTACTGGATTTGGATCATTTCAAACTCATTAATGACCAATATGGCCATGAAGTTGGAGATATGGTTTTGCAACGCGTTGCTACCATTTTATCTACCATTACACGGGAACAGGATATCGTTGGGCGTTTTGGTGGTGAAGAATTTATTCTGATTTTAAAAGAACAAAATTTACAGCAAGCGATTGAGATTGCAGAACGTTGTCGTAAAATAATTGAGCAGGAAAAAATTCCCTTAGAAACGGGAGATATTTTAAATATGAGTGCCAGTTTTGGTGTCGCCTTATCTGAAACCCATTTAAATAAAGAACAGACCATTCGTATGGCAGATCGGGCCTTATATTTGGCTAAACGGCAGGGCAGAAATCAGGTAAGAAACTATCTGGAGTTAAACTTAGATCCTGCTATTTAAAGATATATTTCTTGGGATTGCTGTCATGGAACAAATTCAATTTTCTTTGGGTCGAGATGCTGTCCAGTTTGACGTTAACGGACAGCCGTTTAAAGTTGCTAAAGGTTTACATGATATTGAGTCAGAAAGTATCCGATATAAAAAGCTAGATGCTTTGGCTTTAGAAAATATGATTTATAGGGTTGAGGAAATACTGGAACAGCTTAAATTTGATTATAAAATTCAGCGGGTAGCGGACACTTCTGATGAATTTATGCAACAGTTATCAGAACTGTTCTTTAACAATGAAACAGTCATAGACCGAATACAGCTTGAACATGCCTTTAATGAATTTGTCGACCATACCGAATATTATGTACAGCAGCTCAGTAGCGAGCATTTTTATCTATTTGTGTATTTCGTTTTTATACGAGAAATGATGCACCATTGGAATGTGGTGGAAATAAGAGTGGGTAAATTAGCAACAGCATTTCATTAAAAATAACCTCTTCCTTGCGGTGTAATATTCTTCATCTTTTTGATGGAAAGGTAATCCTATGATTAAAGTTAGGTGTACATTGAATTATAGCAGGAATAAAAAAAGCACCGAAATCAATCCGGTGCTTTTTGATAGAGGCTTTTCAATGGATGCTTTTCAAAAGTTATTTAATATGTTCTGCAATATCGGTAAAGATCACACCTAAACCATGCGCACCAGCATCTGGATAACCTAAGCTTCGCTCACCGACTGTTCCGGCACGACCCATACGCGCGACGATGTCTTTGGTTGATTCTGCACCTTGAACGGCAGCTTGCGCACCTAAGATAAAGTTTTCTTTAAAGGTTTTATTCATATTCGCAGACCACGAATCTGCACAAGGAACCAATGCATCGATTAGGGTTTTGTCGCCAACCACAGCCCCACGACCAAATGAGCGTTCACCTGTGGTTTGAATGCCTTTAACAGCGTCTTGTAGCAGGGCAGCAAAGTCGGCAACCGATAGTGTTTCTTTGCCATTAATTGACTTGCTTGCTGCACGGAAGGCTGAGCCCCAAATTGGACCTGAAGCCCCACCACAATGTTCCATAATGATCATGGAGCAGTTGAGTAAAAAGTCATCCATATGTTCAGCTTGCAAAAGCTCATTCCATTGACGTTTAAGCTGTTTAAAGCCTTTGGCAACACTCATACCGAAGTCACCATCACCCGCATGGGCGTCCAGCTCACAAAATGGCACTTCATTTTTAATGATGCAGGCACTCATCACATTGATCACATAGCGCATATTTTCAATCGTAAATTGTTCATTCACAATTTCAGCGTGTTCTGTATGGGTTTCAATTCCTGTATTTAATGTACGTTCCGCTGTTGAATCGTTGGTCGAAAACTCAATGGCTAAGGCAGCGGAACCATCCATTTTAAAGGCCGGGGTATTAGCTTCTGCATCTAAATAGGTTTTAAGTTCATCATCCAAAGCAAGTAAAGATACTGATGCACCAGCCATATCGATACTGGTCATATAGTTACCGACAAAGGTACGGTAAATCTGAATCCCTTTGTTTGCCAAGTGTTGGCACACGTCTTGGTTGAACAGATACAGTTCTTGTGTCGGTGTTGCCCCAAAGCCGTTAATGAGTACGGCAACTTCGGTTAAATCAGGACGATCGAGGAGTAGATCATCGACAATTCGTTGCGCCAATTCATTAGAAGGCAGGATTTTTTCACGACGGATGCCTGGTTCACCGTGAATGCCCACGCCGTATTCCATTTCGTCATCAGCCAATGTAAAGGTGGGTGTTCCTTTGGCAGGTACTGTACATGAGTTAAAGGCAAAACCTAAGCTGGTGACATTGTCCGCGGCTTTTTGCGTGATTTCTTTGACACGTGCCAAGTCATAGCCTTTTGATGCAGCTGCGCCAGCAATCTTATGCACAAATACTGTGCCGGCAACACCACGACGACCCACAGTGTATAAGCTGTCTTTAACTGCAATATCATCGGCAACTTTGACGTAGTCGACTTTGATGCCATCATCGACAGCAAGTGCAGCACCATTCTGGAAATTCATCATATCGCCAGAATAGTTTTTGATGATCATCAGTACGCCTTTTTCAGTCGCAACTTGCTGTAAGGCTTTATAGATCTGAATTTGCGAAGGGGATGCAAAGACATCACCGCAAACGGCAGCATCCAGCATGCCTTGTCCCACAAATCCTGCATGTGCAGGCTCATGACCGCTGCCACCGCCACTGATTAAGGCCACATTTTGGTGTTTTGTTTTACGTGAAATAATTTTAGATGATTCATTGAATGCGAGTTCTGGGTGTGCCAGAACAAAGCCTTTGCACATTTTGACAACGATGTTTTCAGCACCGTTCATTAATTTTTTCATTGAAACACCAATAGTTATGAATTTGGGAGATAAATTTATGGATCTATTATTATGGAAAGTTAGAAAGTTTGCAGACCTAAAACTGTAAGAATGCGCGATTTGGAGTTAATGGATTAGAAAAGGGGCGGTTTTAATTTGTAGAAAATACCTCTCCCTAACCCTCTCCTAGAAGGAGAGGGAACTTCCATTATTAAAGTCATGTAAGTATTTAAATCAAATGTAACACCCTCTCCCTTTGGGAGAGGGCTGGGGTGAGGGATATTATGGCAGTCAGCACTATACGGATGAAGGATTGGAAGCTGATCGGGTGAGGGATGAAGCTTTGGCGCAATTGGGATTAATTGTACTGAGGTTTGATAATGGGCAGGTGATGAAGCAGATTAATGATGTGGTTGAGAGGATTTATCAGCATTGTTTGAAAGAATCTCCCTAAATTCCTTTTGATGAAGAAAGCATATTAAAAAATTGATAACACTGAAAATTTTTAAATAGTGATTTATATAAAAATAAATTATTGTAAATTAATTGTTTTTTAATTTAAAAGTTGGTCTAAGTGTTACTTTGTAAAAACTGTTTAGAGAAAAAATTACCTCCATATACATATGATAATGCAGATTTTCAAAGTCAGTTTTGTGAAATATGTCAAAGTGAAAATCCTTATTTAGATTATGAGATTTTTAAAAATAAGTTATTTGAGGTGATATCTACTAATTATAAATTTTTGCGTGATTTGATATACGCTGAATTATCAGGAGACTTTCCCTTGGGAGATTCTAGGCAGCTAACTTATAAAAGTCTTCGGCCATTTGATTTGGTGTCTTAAAATCCAAACCCTTTTGAATTCTTCGCTGATTATAAAATAACTCAATGTATTTTATAATATCTGCTCTGGCTTCTTCTCTAGTTTGATAGTTGTAATGATGCACTAACTCATTTTTCAGTATTCCCCAAAAGCTTTCAATCGGTGCATTATCGTAACAGTCTCCGCGCTTGCTCATTGAACCTTGAAAACCATATTGCTCAAGTATATTTCGATATTCACGGCTGCAATATTGACTCCCTCTGTCTGAATGCACAATAAGCTCCTTGGTTGGTTTTTGATTGTGAATAGCCATATTTAGCGCATTACAAACAAGCTGTGCTGTCATGCGCTCATTTAAGCTATAGCCAACCACTTGCTTCGTGTAAAGGTCTTTTACTGCTGCTAAGTACAGCCATCCTTCAGCAGTCCATATGTACGTAATATCACTCGACCATGCTTGATTTGGTCTAGTCATTGAGAATTGTTGTTCCAACAGGTTTTCATAGATCGCTCGATTATGGTCACTATTCGTAGTCCTTTTAAAACGCTTGTGTCGCTTACAATACAGATGGTTCAGCACTTTTATCTGACGTACAGCATACATACTCATTTTTATGCCCTGAGCTTGTAAGTGCTTGGTTAATCGAATATAACCATAGCTCTGCTTGGTCTCCTCATGGGCTATTTTCACCAATATCGTCTGTTGATTTCGTTGAATCGTTCTTTTGCTCACACCTATCTTAAGCCAATCATAAAAACGTGAAACTGAAACATGAAGTAATCGAGCCATTAAGGTAATTGGAAAGGAACATCTTTTTTGTTTCATATAGGCGTACCTTACTGACTTTCTTTGGCAAAGTACGCTGCTGCCTTTTTTAAAAATTCACGTTCCATTTCAGCTACTTTGAGCTGTTGTTTGAGTTTTTTATTTTCTTCGAGTAGAGCGTTTAGATCAGGTGAATACTGTTTTGTGCCTGCTAAAGTTCCAGCCTTGGCTTTGGTATTCCAGTTTGAAAGAGTTTGCATTGAAATGCCAAGTTGTCTAGCTGTTTCCGAGACATTGCCTTGATTGGCTTCAATTGCTTTTATGGCTTCAGCTTTAAATTCTGCTGTATACGTTTTGTGTTTCTTGCTCATGGTAAACTCCTGATGAGTGTGTTTAGTTTACCAAGTTAAAACCTCCTGTTTTTTCAGCGTATATCAATTTACCAGGGAGAGCCGGATGGTTTTATGAAGGACATGATGAGGAAGGTGTAAGCAATTTTTACAATTTAATTGAATGGCTTGAATTCGAAGATGAACTAACAGAGAAATTAGCCAAAGATGGAAATGATGTATTTGGTGATAAATTATTAGTACTTTACGATGATTCCTTAGAAGAATATGAAGGCTGTAACAAAGAATTTGAATGGGAGAGCATTCAGAAAAGCTTTAAACATGAATTTAGATTCTTTAACTCGAAATTGATGGATTTTTTAGATCATACATTCGCATACTTGCTAGATAGCCAAAATATCAATCAATCACTTTTGAATATTATCACACCAAATTCAATTTTATATCGTGGGAGAAGTTTCGATAGCTTTAAAGGTCTACTGAAAGAAATTAATGAAGATAATTTAGCAATTGAATTTGAAACAGAAAATGAAGTAATAGCAAAAAATATTAGAGATAAATTTGGATTAGTGCCTTCGTTTTTAGCTAGTGATCAACGAATGACACCTTTTGGTATATCCGCTCTTTATTTGTCCACAGATAAAATGGCTTGCGTGGCTGAAATTAGAGCTTTAGTAGGGCAATATGTTGGCATTGCTCAATTCTGTAATAGAGAAGAACTAATACTATTAAATCTAAATAAATTGGCAAATGGTTTGTATCCTCATCATTTAGATGAAAACTATATAGAAAAATTGGATGTTTATATATTTTTTAAAAAATTAATCGCAAGTGTGTCCAAGCCAAAGCTTGAAAGTGGGAAATTTGATTATTTGATAAGCCAGTACTTTTTTGAATATCTAAGAGTTAAATTTGGTGCTCAGATTCATGGAATTTATTTAAAATCAGTTCAGTTGCCTTCTGCTGATAATATTATTCTATTTCCAGAAGTTACTAATCAAGGAATTGATAGATCTTTTTCAACAGGTAACAATAAGGTGTATTTTTCTTGGAATAAAGATTCAAGATATGGGTTAAGCATTTCACAAGTTAAATCAATTGCTATTACTACTGAGATTGAATACATATCTCATCCAAGATTGAGAGAGTCAACTGATTGGATTTAATCCCTCCCAGGAGGAGCTGTCACATAATTCAATGGATACGCGAAAATTCCCCTCTTTTCAAAGAGGGGTTAGGGGAGATTAAGAAATAAAAAGCCCTCATTAAGAGGGCTTTTTTACTCCCTTTTTTTTCAAAGGAGGGTTGAGGAGGATGATTTAAATATCTATCGAATCATCTAAGTTTGGCATTAACCAACGCTTCGCTTCATCCATCGACCAGCCTTTACGCTCTGCATAACTGTCCAGCTGATCCTGCGCAATCTTACCGACATTAAAGTATTCAGACTGCGGGTTGCTGTAATAGAAGCCGCTGACACTTGAAGGTGGCCACATTGCAAAACTAGAAGTCAGTTCGGTACCAATGGCATTGGTTGAATCTAACCAGTTAAATAAGGTCGCTTTTTCAGAGTGTTCAGGGCAAGCAGGGTAACCCGGTGCAGGACGAATCCCGACATACTTCTCTTTAATCAGCTCATCATTCGACAACTGTTCAGAAGCTTGATAACCCCAGAACTCTTTACGAATACGCTCATGCAAATGCTCAGCAAAAGCTTCAGCAAAACGGTCACCTAAAGACTGTGCCAAAATTGCAGAGTAGTCATCGCCTTTAGCTTTATATTCATGCGCCAATTCTTCCGCACCAAAAATTGATACCGTGAAACCACCCAAGTAATCTTCAAGCTTGGCATCTTCAGGTGCAATAAAATCTGCCAATGAGAAGTTCGGTTTACCTGAAACTTTGTCAGACTGCTGACGGGTATGTTCAAATTTGTGCGTTGCAGTTTGATTTTCATCGTAAATCGAAACGGTATCTGCACCGGTACGTTTTGCAGGAGCAAGGCTGAATACGGCACGTGCGTCAAAACGTTTGTTTTCTACAATATCTTTTAACATGATTTGCGCTTGTTCATACAAATCAGTTGCCGCTTCACCGACCACTTCATCCGTCAGAATCGCAGGGAACTTGCCCGCCAAACTCCATGAAATAAAGAATGGTGTCCAGTCAAAATACGGCACCAATGTTTCAAGCGGGTAATTTTTCAGAACTTGCTGACCCAACACATTTGGCTTAGGCGGAACATAGTTCGCCCAGTCAATTTTCACGCCATTGGCAATTGAATCTGTATAAGACAGTTTTGCCGCTTTGGGTTGCTTGTTGGCAATACGCTCACGCACTTTGGCATATTCTTCACGATAACCTTTAATGAACTCAGGCTTCATTTCAGGTGAAAGCAGGGAAGTTGCAACACCGACTGCACGTGAAGCATCGGCAACATAAATCACCGCATCATTTGAATATTGCGGATCAATTTTTACTGCGGTATGTGCTTTAGAAGTCGTCGCACCACCAATCATCAATGGAACATGGAAACCTTTACGTTGCATTTCTTTGGCAACAAAGACCATTTCATCCAATGACGGTGTAATCAAACCGGATAAACCAATAATATCGACTTTTTCATCAATCGCGGTTTGCAGGATTTTTTCAGCAGGTACCATCACGCCCAAGTCGACAATGTCATAACCGTTACAGCCCAACACCACGCCGACAATATTTTTACCAATATCATGTACGTCGCCTTTTACGGTCGCCATCAGGATTTTCCCTTTGGTCTGACCTTCGGTTTTTTCCGCTTCAATGTACGGGTTCAACCAAGCCACGGCTTGTTTCATTACGCGTGCTGATTTCACCACTTGCGGCAAGAACATTTTACCTGCACCGAACAAGTCGCCAACCACGTTCATGCCAGACATGAGCGGACCTTCAATCACATCTAAAGGACGGGCAGCTTTTAAGCGTGCTTCTTCAGTGTCGATATCAATATACGCGGTGATGCCTTTAACCAATGCATATTCAAGACGCTTTTCAACTGACTCTTCACGCCATTCCAGGTTTTCAGCTTCGCGCTGCGCACCGCCTTTGCCACGGTATTGTTCCGCAACTTCAAGCAGTTTTTCAGTAGCATCCTGACCGCTTTCACCTTGATTTTGGTTCAGAACAACGTCTTCAACCGCAGCTTTTAATTCGGCAGGAATGTCATCATAAATCGCCAACTGACCTGCATTCACAATCCCCATGGTCATGCCTTGTTGAATGGCATGATAAAGGAAGACGGCATGAATCGCTTCACGAACCGGTTCATTACCACGGAAAGAGAACGATACGTTGGATACACCACCAGAAATCATGGCATGTGGAAGGTTCTGTTTAATCCAGCCGGTTGCTTCAATGAAATCGACTGCATAGTTATTGTGTTCTTCAATACCTGTTGCAATGGCAAATACGTTCGGGTCAAAAATGATGTCTTCAGCAGGGAAGCCGACTTCATTGACCAAAATATCATACGAACGTTTGCAGATTTCACGCTTACGTGCCGCTGTATCGGCCTGACCATCTTCGTCAAACGCCATGACAATGACTGCAGCACCATACTGACGGCAAAGGCGCGCTTTTTCGACAAACTCATCATAACCTTCTTTTAAGGAAATCGAGTTCACCACTGCTTTACCTTGTACGCATTTCAAGCCAGCTTCAATAATTTCCCATTTTGATGAGTCAATCATGAGCGGTACGCGGGAAATATCCGGTTCAGAGGCAATCAGATTCAGGAATTTCACCATGGCTGCTTGCGAGTCCAGCATGCCTTCATCCATGTTGATGTCGACAATTTGTGCGCCACCTTGCACTTGATCCAAAGCCACTTCCAAAGCTTCGGTATAGTTTTCTTCACGAATCAAACGGGCGAATTTTTTTGAACCGGTCACGTTGGTACGTTCACCGACGTTTACAAACAAGGAATCTTTGGTGATGTTAAATGGCTCTAAACCTGAAAGACGGCAAGCCGGTTCAATCTCAGGAATCTGACGCGGTTTAATGTCTTTGACTGCATTATAAATGGCACGGATATGATCTGGGGTGGTACCACAGCAACCACCGGTGATATTGATTAAGCCGCTTTCTGCAAATTCTTTAAGGAATGCTGCAGTTTGTTCAGGGGTTTCATCATAACCACCAAACGCATTTGGTAAACCTGCATTGGGATGCGCGGAAATAAACACATCAGCGACATCACCCACAGTTTTGACGTGTGGACGCATCGCATCTGCACCCAAGGCACAGTTAAAACCAACTGAAAGTAAATCACCATGACGAACCGAGTTCCAGAACGCTTCAGCAGTTTGACCGGTTAAGGTACGACCTGAAGCATCGGTAATAGTGCCGGAAATCATTAATGGCAATTCATAACCTAACTGGTTAAATACTTCTTTCACTGCAAAAATCGCAGCTTTACAGTTTAAGGTATCGAATACCGTTTCAATCAGCAGAATATCTGCACCGCCTTCAATCAAGGCATGTGCAGCTTCAATATAGTTTTCTTTCAGTGCATCAAAAGTAATGTTACGAAATGCCGGGTCATTTACATTCGGTGAGATTGAACAGGTACGAGATGTCGGTCCAAGCACACCGGCAACAAAACGTGGTTTGTCTGGTGTTGAATATTTTTTACATGCTTCCTTGGCAATACGCGCAGCTTCAAAGTTGATTTCGTGAACCAAGTCTTCCATGTGGTAGTCAGACATCGAAACACGTGTGCCATTGAAGCTGTTGGTTTCAATAATGTCGGCGCCGGCATCGAGGTAAGCTTCATGAATGCCTTGAATAATCTGCGGTTGAGTGAGGACTAAAAGGTCATTGTTGCCTTTCAGGTCAGATGCCCAGTCAGCAAAACGCTCACCACGATAATCCGCTTCTTCCAGTTTATGGCGTTGAATCATGGTACCCATGGCACCGTCAATAATCAGGATGCGTTTGGCGAGAAGCTCTTTCAGGGTGGCAAGCGTGGACATAAATAACCCCAATCCGATGGAATACAAAATGGGCATTATTTTAACAGAATTAGACTGCATTTGAGGAATATTCAGCCGACTTCGTTAAGCACTGCTTAAAATAAGCCCATTTGTGCCGAATTTTTCATCGAATTGAAATATGACACCCTTAACATTCAGCATGGAAAAGAAAAAGTTGAGTGGTTGGTTGATCGGAAAGATTTTTTATACATGTATCCAGGTACTTTGAAATATTGAGGCACAAACTATTTTGGGCTTTAAATATTTTTAAATTATGGATTTAAAACAGTTCCACTCCCCAAGAGAAGGCCGAGTGAATTAAATTAAGTCAATTATTAAAAATTGGCTTTATATGACAGCTTTTTGTCATATAATTGTCACAATTAAATTGAACAATAAGGGGATTTTATTATCCCCTTGAACCGTCTGCATGAATTCTAATATTCCTCCCGTCCAAGATCAGGCGCATTCAGCACCCGCGAAATCGACGAATGTGCATGTTCCTACACCTAAATTTTTTATGCCGGTGTTTCTTACGGTTATTATTTCTACTTTGGTGTACATCGGCTTTCAAGTTTCTGCCGATTTGACACATGTTCCTGCATTAAGTTTATATTCCGTTATTCTGTTAGCGACCGCCTTGTTAATCGCTTTAGGCTTTGAATTTGTTAATGGTTTTCATGACACTGCCAATGCGGTAGCGACAGTCATTTATACCAATGCCTTGTCTGCACCTGTTGCTGTGATGTGGGCAGGTTTTTGTAATTTCCTTGGGGTAATGGTGGCAAGTGGCGCAGTAGCCTACGGCATCATTGCTTTATTGCCTGTTGAACTGATCATGAATGTCGGTTCAGGTGCAGGTTTTGCCATGGTTTTTGCCATGCTGATAGCCGCTATTTTATGGAACTTGGGTACCTGGTTCCTGGGTATTCCAGCGTCTAGTTCACATACTTTAATCGGTTCGATTTTAGGTGTGGGCATCATGAACTACCTGCTGAATTCGGGTAATGGTGCCAGTGGTGTCGACATGGACCAAGTGCTTAAAGTCGGTAAAGCACTGTTGTTTTCGCCTTTGATTGGTTTCGCTTTTGCTGCAATTTTATTTTTGTTGGTGAAGAAAGTCTTTAAAAGACAAATGGAATTGTTCCAACCTCCAAAAGGCAATCAACCACCACCACCTTTAATTCGTGCCATCTTGATTTTTACCTGTACCGGGGTAAGTTTTGCGCATGGTTCAAATGATGGTCAAAAAGGTATGGGCTTAATCATGCTGATCTTGATCGGTTGTGTACCTTTGGCTTACTCATTGAATAAAAACTTGGACGCGAAGCATATCCAATCATTTGAACAGTTATCTGAGCAAACTGCGGCAGTTATTTATCCAAATCATCAGGATATTCCTGATACACAAGCTCGTGAAGTGTTGACCAAGTATATTCAAACTAAAGAGATGTCACCTGAAGTGGTGCCTGCTTTGGCAAGTTTGACCGATCACTTGGGTAATCACGTTGCCGAATATGGTGATCTAAAAGATATTCCAGAAAAAGAAGTTTCTACTATTCGTAATGATATGTACTTAAGCACGACGGCATTCAAGCGTTTAGATAAAGCGGAACAGTTTCCTGCAATGTCAGAAAGTCAAGCCAAGACAGTCAAGGAATACCGTAAAAACCTCGATTCATTCCTGCAATATATTCCGACCTGGGTAAAAGTGGCAGTAGCGCTTGCGCTTGGTCTTGGAACCATGGTGGGCTGGAAACGTATTGTGGTAACAGTGGGTGAGCGTATTGGTAAAAGTCATATGACTTATGGCCAAGGCATGTCAGCCGAACTTGTTGCTATGACCACTATTGCCGCAGCAGATGGTTTGGGTATGCCAGTATCGACAACACACGTATTAAACAGTGCTGTTGCAGGTACCATGGTGGCCAATAAATCTGGCTTAAACTTCCAGATGGTACGCACCATTCTTTCAGCATGGATTTTCACGCTACCTGCTACGATTTGTTTATCTGGTGGTCTGTTCTGGTTGTTCTTACAGTTTGTTTAAGATATTTGTTTGAAATAGAAAAAGCTGCAATTGCAGCTTTTTTTTATGCTCATAAAAAGTAATAGTAAAAACTATTTCTTAAATACTTTAAACATCTTCTTAATTGGCAATTTTTCATTGGCAAGGCCATACAGTGCAGCAAAAGGCAGTGCGGTACGGGCCAAATAGGCCACACGCCATAAACCCCCATGGTTGGCACCTTTCATCATTAACTCTAATGGATGATCCAAAGGCGTTTCTGGATTCGCTACCGATTCTGGATGACGCAAATCATAAATCCATAATGCGGCCATCAGCGCATTGGTCGTTTCCGGATGAAAAGATTCAACATCAAACAAGCTTGCACCATTAAATGCGGCTTTCAATAACGGATTTTTAGTCACCGAATGCGTAGTGGTAGAGGGCGCAATATTGATGCTGACACGCTGTCCATAATGACGGGCCAATATTGCACGCCATTGTTGAATTCGTTTTGCCAACGCATAGTTTGGACCTTGCTCCACCACCAGGCAGTCTGCAATCCCGTATTCGTGGCCATTATCAGAGCTGATCAATGCATCCAGATTTTTCTTGAAAAAGTGCTGAGCAGAAATCATCGAAATGCTTTCACTGATGATACGTTGCGATTTTGAGCGCTGTAGTAACTTCAGATTTGAAGCCTCTACAATTTCTTTAGGAATGGCATAGACATCGGTTGGGGTACACATGAACATTAGACTGGTGTCAGCCTTTTGCTCACTGACGTACTGCATAATGCTGTCCATTGCCATAGATACCCGGACGTGTTTTTCACCATCTAAGTAGGCAATGGCTGCAAGGTCTAGCTGACGTTCACTTTGGATTAGCCAATGGGCAATTTCAGGGGTTTGAGTGAGTAAATCGGCCCCCAATTTCTCTTTGAGTGTGGCCGTTGGCGTATCGTCTGCCAAATTTTCCGCACAGGGTGCATATAGGGTTGCATTGCCTTGTTGGATGGTCGTTAAAATTCTGTCCCAAACTCGACTGTTGGGTAAATCGACGGCCACAATATTGGCTTTCCATTTAGACAGCCAGCTCAGTGGGCCGGCTTCAGAACCTGCACCAAATAAGACCATGGTGCGATCAGAAAGATCAAACCATTCAGGATGTGCATGTGCAGCACGTAAAGCATCTGCATGGCTTGGTTCTATAATGCCTGCATTTTGCCAGGTTTGAATTTGATCGAGTAAAGCCTGACCTTGTAATTTTTGTCCTTTATATGGCACATACCACTCAGGGGCAGTCTCACTTTCACCTTTCAGCTGAACCGTATATAAGTTTGCTGTATCGATATCCTTCATGATGTCTTTAAGTAAATAGCGTTGCCCATTTCTGTAAAAGTCAAAGCTATGATGGGCCTTATGTAAGCCTTGTTTTGCAATGGTAATCGGATTGTTGAGGTTACGGATACCTTGTTCAACCAAGGCTTTAAAATAGATAGGATAACGCTTACGCCAGTTTTTTTCCGCAAGGGCATTCATTGATGACTTGTTGTCAACAATCGATAAAGCTTCAGCAATAATTTCTTTGCCTGTCTGGGAGCTGCTGGGTTTATTGCTGGTGGGATTGATAGGGAATTGAAGACCATCTAATGAAGTGGACATGCAAAAAATCTCGTTTTTTTGATCATTAATATACAGATGTCTACATTATCTATGCCAAATTGATTTGATGGGTAGCATTTAATGACAAAATTGTGTAAATCTTTTTCAAAAAAACGGCAAAAAAGGAGCCGAAGCTCCTTAAGGTGTAAATATGATCATTTTAGGATTATTTAGAAACGCCTTCCGCATCTTGGAATATTGATAGGTGAACCATAAACTCTAGAAAGGCAATTGTACCAACTTGTTCAAAAAGTGTGGAATAACACGCGGTTCAAGAATGATCGTCATGATCACCCCGTATGCAGCTCCCCAAAGATGTGCACTATGGTTGATGTTGGAATTGCCACGTTTGCCTGACCAGATACTGTAAGCGATATATAAAATTGCAAAAATAATCGCCGGTACAGGAATAAAGAAAACAAAAATCAGTTTCCACGGTTCAAATAGAATATAAGCAAACAAAACTGCCGAAACTGCACCGGAAGCGCCTAAACTTGCCCATCGGTGATCATTTTTATGTTTGAGATAACTTGGAATAATGGCAACAATCAAGCCGCCTAAGTAGAACAAAACAAAGCCAAGATCAAAAAAATACTGTCGGTAAAAACTTTCAATCACACTACCAAAAAAGAATAGCGTAATCATATTAAAAATCAGATGGGCGCCATCAGCATGGACAAAACCATGAGTAATAAAGCGGTCATATTGCCCACGTTGCATTGCAGGGGGCCAAAAAATAAGACGGCTCATGACCTTCTGATTGGAAAATGCAATCAGTGAAACAGCCACTGTAATCAGGATCAGGCTAACAGTATGGTTAAAAGGTAAATCTAGCATAAAGTGACAGTTCAATTTTTAAATATTTATAGCTAATAATGCCATTAAATGAAGTGTTAAGACGAACTTTTATAATAATTCCGACAATTTTAGTTGATTTTTTTTTATTACCCCGCATCTTCAGTTAAAATGATCACTTCAGCTTGAGGAAATATGATTATGTCGACTGAGAACATCAGCGCTGCAGTTGCAGAAGAAATTCCAAATTTATTGATTACGCCAACGGCACAAGAGTATTTGTTTGATTTGCTTGAAAAACAAAACACTCCAGGGATTGCTGTACGTATTTTTGTGGAAAATCCTGGTACGCCACGTGCTGAATGTTGTATGGCATATAGTGCACCTGAAGAAGTGATTCCTACAGACTATAAACAAGATTACCCAAATTTTGCGGCTTATATTGATGCTCCATCTATCCCATATTTGTTAGATGCGGTGATTGATTACAATAAAGACCGTTTTGGCGGTCAATTGACATTCCGCGCACCCAACTCAAAAGTGCCACGCGTAGGTGCGGATGCTTCGATTGAAGAGCGTATTACCTATGTATTGCAAGCCGAAATTAACCCGGGTCTTGCAGGTCATGGCGGTAACTGTGCCTTAGTTGAAATTGTTGAAGATGAAGAACATGGCCTAACTGCTGTATTAAAATTCGGTGGTGGTTGCCAAGGTTGTTCATCGATTGATTTGACCTTGAAACAAGGCGTTGAAACAACCTTAAAACAACATGTTCCTGAGTTGGCACGTGTGGTTGACCAAACTGACCACAGCAATACTGAAGGTGCTTACTTCAAGTAAGTTCTGAAAGTACTTTAAAAATAACCTCCTATATGGAGGTTATTTTTTGAATATGAAAGAACAGAGCCGCTTCACGCGGCTTTTTTTATTGTTCAATCTTTAAAATTTTCTGTGCTGTTTCAGCATAATAAAACTTTTCTAAATAGGCTCTTGCACGTTCTCTTAAATATTCGGATGAAACGAGCTTTTGAACAACAGGTGCTAACAATTGCTGTAATTCCTGTTGAATTAAGGCTTCATCAATATTCAAGTCGCGGAGTAACAGGTCAAAACTACGCTGCTGATTCCGGGTATACCAGGCATAAACACCATCATGAACTTGTTGTTTTAAATATTCTGTTTGACGCAGATGATCCCAAATTTCATGCCCTAAGCCCACAGTGTTAGGCAGGTCTTGAACTTCGATATAGTTCTTTAATACCGTTAAAGGCATATCTTTAATTTTATGCCACAAATTGGCCTGGAAGTGATACAGCTTTTCATCATCAAAATGTTGATTTAAAACATGCTCACTCATTTGGCTGAGCTTTAAAATATTCTTTTGCAGATAATGGCCAATGGTCTCATCCAGATTGGAGTCAGTCACGGTTTCTAAAACCGATTTCCCCATTTTCATAAAACGTGAAACACCCGGAACACGTTTTGCCATCACCGAATTATCTAAATAATCCTGAATTGAATGTTGAATCAATTGCGTGATCATGGCTGAAAAAGCAGGGTTGTTGACTACGGTTTTAATCAGGCGTTGACGATGTCCACTTTTACTCGCGACATATTGCGCAATTTTATCGACGGTTAATACCGGAATCACATCCGCAATTTGTGTGTTTTCATTGGCTGGATGAATTAAAGCAAAACGAAGATGTTCGGTAATTTGCTCAATTAAAAAAGTACTCGCAGGGGTGGCTAAAATCTGCTTTTGAAATAGCGCGTTGATTTGTTCAAATGACCAGATATCCTGCAAGGTTTGTTTTCTAAACCAGTGATAAAAATTCAAAAACTCATTTTCAATCGTGGCAGTATGTGAAAACTCCTGCTCTAAAAAGTCAAGATGAGCTTCGATCAATTGCTCAATCATCGGATGTTTTTGCATACTGTCTCTGCAAGCTAATTTAATGGGATAAGTTTATCAGCAAGTGGGTTTTTTAACTTTTGGGTTTTTGCTAGAAAAGGTAAATAGTGGTTCGCCACTTGTTGTTCTGCTTCTAAAATAGGCATGTGCCCGACATTATTTAAAATAATAGGCGTTTCGGCCCGCTTTAATAAAGATTGTAATTCATTTGCCGCTTCAACATTAATGATCTTATCTTGCTTGCCCCAAAGGATTAGCGCGGGTGCTTCAATGGTTCGTGTCAGTCGGGCAAATGATTCAGGCGTATAAATACGACTCAGGGTGATCAATTGTTCAATCATTTTACGGGTTTGCACTGATTGCGAAATCAGTCTTTTTTCTTGTGCTTTTTTAAAATAAAGTGGTAAGTCTGGTGGGGTTTGCATCACTTGACCTATCACATCGTCTAGATCGCCCGGTTTAGACACAATCAGATGCTTTAAAAAATAAGGGTCTTTGGTATAGGCGGTATTGGCCTGTTTATAGATGCCTACGCTATTGAGTAAAAACAGACTTTGCGTATCAAATGGATATTGTGATGCATAAACAGTTGCAATGGAGCCACCCAGCGAGTGTCCGGCAATATTCAGTTTATCTTCAACTTTAATGGCTTCAACAAAACGGCGTAAGCGTTGCGTGACATTGGGAACAGACAGATCAAAATTATCTGCAACTTTGCTTTCACCATTGCCAGGAAGGTCTGGAATAATCACATGGTAATAAGGTGTTAAAAAATGTGCCACCCCATTCCAATTATCTCGATTTCCCGCCAAACCATGAATGAGTAATACGGCAGGTTTATTGCTGGAGCCACCTTCACTATAACTCCAGCTAATATCATCAATTTTAATGGTTTTACTGCGTAAGCCGGCTGCATTACGTTCTTTAACTAAATAATTTTCTAATGAGAGTTGAGCATCACGGGGTGTTTTATTTATTGCTGCATAAGAATAAAGAGGCGTGCTGATAGAAAGTGCTAAGCACGTCATTTGCAAAAAGCGGGATAAAATCGAGTGAAGCGGTGTCATTGATCATCATCCTAATGTGTTAATGACGATAATTCTTTATACGCAATCATATAAAAATCATCTGATTTTTACTGCATTTTATTTTTTTAAAAATGTCTGTAGTTTATTGTAATTATTATTAAATAATTGTCACTGAATAGTTTTTTGAATTCCGTTACGTGAATCCTGAAAAGTGTGCACCAGATCAAATTTATGAGCTAAATAAAATATTTTGTAACTTTGTTATTAATTAATCAGCTATTCTTTTTGCAAGTGACTTTCCAATTTCATCGCATTAAAATATTGTAACTTAAAACATTGGAAGACCAGCATGCTAACAGCAGAAGAAGCTTTAGATCGTTTAAAAAAAGGGAACCAGCGTTTTGTATCGGGGGAAACGACACACCCCAAACAACTTTCACATCAGCAACGGGCAGAAATGGCAGGAAATCAAAATCCTTTTGCCATCGTCTTGGGTTGTTCAGATTCTCGTGTTCCTGCTGAAATGGTGTTTGATCAGGGTTTAGGTGATTTATTTGTCATCCGTGTGGCAGGTAATGTGGTTGCACCTTCACAGGTCGGCAGTGTGGAATTTGCTGCAGAACGTTATGATTGCGCTGTCGTGGTGGTATTAGGGCATAGTCATTGTGGCGCTATTCAGGCGACCATTGATACCTTGATGAATCCAGATCATCCACCTTCATTAAACCTGATGTCTATTGTCAACCGTGTTCGCCCATCGGTTGAAACATTGATGCAAACTGAATTGAAAAACGATTTGGCTAAACTGTCGAAACATGCAGTTCGTTCTAATGTTTTTGCCTCTGTGAATCAGCTGCGTCATGGTTCTGCGGTTTTAGAATGCCTTATTGCCAAAGGCCAGTTGAAAATTGTTGGTGCAGAATATTCTCTAGAAACGGGTGAAGTTTTGTTTTTTGATTTTTAAAATAAAATTAAGCTTCAAACTGAACAAAAGGCGCTTTATAAAGCGCCTTTTATATAGGGATAAGCATTGTTTAGTAAAATGCTTTGTGCGGTTGCATTGGGATGAACTAAATCCTGTTGCATCAAGTTTTTCTTGCCTGCAATTCCTTCTAAAAAGAATGGCATCAATTTTACTTTGTACTGTTGACTCACAATCTTGTAATTTTTTTCAAAAGCTTTGCTATAGGCGGTACCGTAATTCGGTGGAATTTTCATTCCAAAAACCAGCACAGTGGCTTTAGCTTTCTGACTTTGTTGAATTAAATTAGCCAGGTTTTTTTGAATCAATAGCGGTGATTGACCGCGTAAACCATCATTTCCACCTAACTCAATTACCACAATATGCGGTTTATGAATTTGCAATAATTTAGGCAAGCGTGCCAAGGCACCGCTGGTGGTTTCACCACTGACACTGGCATTGACCACTTTATGTCGTTTCGGATACTGTTGCTCTAGACGTTTTTGTAATAAATGTACCCAACCTTGCTGTGCTTGTATGCCATAGCCTGCGCTAATACTGTCACCCAGAATCATAATGGTTTTAGCAGACACCACCACTGGAGCAAGACACAGGCTGAACAGCGCCAGGCAAGCAAATACACGAGTTTTTAGATTGCGATTTTGCATATAGGGATTTTATGATCCAAGTGACGAGTGACCATTCCATCATGCCACAAGCAATAATTTCTGCACAACAACTGACACAAAAGATAAAACTTCCTCAAAAGGAATTTATTATTTTCGAAAATTTCAGTCTGGATATTTTGGCGGGTGAACAGGTTGCCATTACCGGGCGTTCAGGTTCAGGAAAATCGACCTTGCTTGGAATACTGGCGACCTTAGATCAAGCCAGTTCAGGGAAATTGGTGGTTTGTGGTGAATCGATTGCAGAACTGAATGAAGAACAACGTGCACTGGTACGTTTAAAATATATTGGCTTTGTATTCCAGTCTTTCCAACTGTTGCCGCATTTAACCGCGGTAGAAAATGTGATGTTGCCGCTGCGCTTACAGAAGAATTTTAATTTTGCAGCCGCTGAAAAAAAGGCATTGGCTTTGCTTAAAAAAGTCGGTTTAGAACGCCAGGCGACACAAACGCCCAAAGTGCTTTCTGGTGGGGAACAGCAACGTGTTGCCATTGCGCGTGCTTTAATTAGCGACCCGAAAATCATTTTTGCCGATGAACCTACAGGTAATTTAGATACCCAAACAGCTAAAGAAATTGAGCAACTGTTATTTCAGCTGAATCGTGAATTTGGCACGACCTTGGTTTTGGTGACCCATGATCCAACATTGGCTGAACAATGTCAGCGTCATTTTGAACTGCTTGATGGTCGCTTGATTGAACATCGTAACGGTGAGGGCTGAAATGAATCCGCTATTTCGACCCTTGCTGACCCAGAGTTTTAAAAGTACCGGCGTTTACTTACTGATCATTGCTTTGACTTTGGCCATTAGTGCGACCACGGCACTGAAATTCAGTAATGAACAGATTCAAAATGCCGTTGCATTACAAGCGGCTGAAATGCTGGCAGGGGATTTAGTCCTGAGCGACAATCAGCCGCTTGAAAAAAAGTGGCAACATAAAGCTGATCAATTAGCGTTACAACAATCTGAAGTCACCACATTCAGTTCGATGGCGCATACCAATGATCAATTTGTGATGGTCAATGTCAAAGCCATTGATGATGCTTTTCCTTTGCGTGGTGAAATTCGGGTTTCCCCAAAGGCACAGAAAATTCAGGCAGGAGAAGTCTGGCTGAGTAATCGTGCTATGGATTTGTTGCATGTCAAAGTCGGGGATAGCGTCAATATTGCTGATGGAACCTTTAAAGTCACTGCTAAAATTGAACATGATTCCAATCAGGAACTGGGCTTTTCCGGTTTTTCGCCCACGGTAATTATTTCCCAAGCCGACATTGCCCGAACCAATGCCATTCAAATTGGCAGTCGGGTTGAATATCGTTTATTGATGGCAGGGGCTGCCCAACAGACCAAACAGTTTGAACAGGATTTCAATCAGCTGCATAAATCTGCGCAAAGCAAAATACAGAATGAACAAACCAGCCTGAAGCTGCGTAATGCCAGTGAAGGTAATACTCGTTTAATGAAGCCGATTGCCAATCTAGATACCTTTCTGCAACTCACCAATATTTTGACCATTTTGCTGTGCGGTATTGCGATTGCATTAACCAGTCAGCGTTATGTGCAACAAAATCAGGATAGCATTGCACTGATGCGTTGTATCGGGGCAACAAAAAGACAAATTCTTAGCGCGTACTTGGCTTTATTGAGCGTGGTCCTAATTGTCGCAATGGCGATTGGCAGTCTTGCAGGGGTCGCGCTTGGATATGGTTTGTTGCAACTGATGCTGCAACTGATTCCACATCTGCAAATTGAATTTTCTGTATGGGATATGCTGTTTGGGCCATTGCCGATTGCGATGCTGACCAGTGCAGTGGTGTTACTGGGTTTTATCGTGCCAAGTTTATGGCAGTTGCTGAATACACCGCCTATTCGTGTGATTCGCCAGCAAGAAAAATCAGTACAATCCATGCTATGGATGTTGCTGATGGGAACAGCCAGTCTGGTGCTGTTTAGTGTGGTACTGACGGAAAATATTGTGCTGACTGCTTGGGTGATCGGTGCAATTATCATCTTGTGTACGGTGCTGTATATGCTGATTTGGGGCTGCTTAAAACTGATTAAAAGCTTGAAGTGGTCCATTTCAGCTTATATTCGCGCGCCTTATCAAACTGCCTTTCAAATTACCGCTTTGGCACTCGGTCTAAGTTTGATTACCGTCTTGGCGGTACTGCGAACGGATTTGCTTGAGCGTTGGCAGCAACAATTGCCAGAAGGTACACCGAATCAATTTGTTTATGGCTTGCCGCCGTTTGATATGCCTTTATTTAAAGCACAGCTTGAGCAACGGGGTTGGCATAGTACGCCACTTTATCCCAATATCCGTGGGCGACTGGTGGCAAAAAATGATCAGCCTTTTTCGGAAAACTTGCTTAAAAGCAATGAGTCTTTGCGCCGTGAACTTAATTTAACCCAAACCGCAGAATATCCTACGGACAATAAAATCGTGCAGGGCACAGCAGCATTGCAACGGGCAGGTGATGTTTCAGTTGAAGTAAAAACAGCTGAAGAACTGGGCATTAAAATAGGTGATCGACTGACCTTTAGTTTGCCTGAAGGTTTAATCCAAGCCAAAGTCATTAATTTGCGTAGTGTCGAATGGGAAAGTTTTAGTCCGAATTTTTTCTTTATTTTTGCACCCAAGACTATGGATGAAAATGCGGGTAGCTATTTGGGTAGTTTTTATGTGCCCGAACAGGATAAAAAACAACTGATTTCCGTGATTCAGCAATTTTCCAATACGGTTTTTATTGATGTCAGTTTGATTCTGGATGAAGTGAAACGCCTGGTAAATGTGCTGGTGCAAATTATTACCATACTCGCGCTATTGGTCAGTGTCTCTGGGATTTTGGTTTTAGTGGCCTGTTTGAACCTGTTGATGGATGAACGCAAACGGGAAGTGGCTTTGCTGCGCTCATTTGGCAGTTCCAAACAAAAGCTAAAACAAATGATGAGTGTGGAGATCGGTTTTATTGGATTCATGGCCGGTGTGGTTTCATGTCTGTTTGCAGAAGTGATTAGCGCGATCGCCAGCTATAAAATGAATTTGACCATTCAGGCGCATTGGGAAATTTGGCTGATTTTACCGATTTTAATGACCGTGGTTTGTGCCCTGATTGGACGTTATCGCTTAAGTTATCTTTGCGATATCCCACCATTACAAAGTTTGCGAGAGATGAATCAATAATAGATTCATCTCACAAACAGGATTCATTAACATTAAAACTGCAGTTGTGCGCGCATGGCTGCAAGAATTTGACGCCAAACTGGTTCAAGGATTTGCACTTGTTGCATGCAGTAATCATAAAATACAGAGCAGGTCACTATACCCACACCCAAACCTAGAAGAAAGCCTAAACGGGGTTTATGAATGTGTTGTCCCAAGTACCAAATAGCCGCTAATACTGCGCCCATCAGCATACCGCCAATATGGGCAGCATTATTAATCCCAGGCATAGTGAAGCCAATAAACAGGTTAATCCCCATCACCATGACCAAGGTTTTTTTATCTAAAATAAAACGCTGCTTGGGTAAGATGGGCAATAAAGACAAAACCGTTAATGCGCCACCAAGACCCATCACCGCTCCAGATGCACCAGCACTGACGGTAGGGAAAAGTTTAGGATCATGGGTTTGCAGCAGTTCAAAGGTATTTTGAATATCGATAAAGCCACTGAGCAAACTTCCCATCAGGCCTGCAAGAATATATAAACCTAAATAATAGAATCGACCCAAAAGTTGTTCTGCCACACTGCCGAAAATATACAAGGCCCACATATTGAGCATTAAATGGATCAAGCCAAAATGAAAAAACATGCTTGTAAACAGGCGGGTGGGTTCCTCTAAAAAGGTTAAAGGTGCATAATCAGCTCCCCAATGAATAGCGTCGACCAGACTTGGGCTGGTAATATTGACCCCTGTGAGCACTTGCCAGAGAAACAAACCGATATTGATGGCAATAAAAAGTGCAGTCAGCCACCAAAGGTGAACCTCAGGTTTACTTTGAATGGGGGGAGGTGAAAATTCAGCCATGCTATTCTTTTATAATCTTTGCTATATTCAGCTTCAAGCTTAGCACGAAAAAACAGATATTTTGGAGTAACTCACTGACATGAAAGCTTTTATTGTTCGTAGTTTGTTAATACTTGTCAGTTTGGTGCTTTTAGTACAACTTTGGATATTTTCAAGTCTGGTGTGGTGGAGAACCCATCCGGTTGACACGACCATGATGATGCGTCTGGATTATTGGTCAGAGCCGTCTAAGCCGATCAAACATCAATGGCGTGATTACGATCAAATCAGTGACTACCTTAAGCATGCAGTGGTTGCAGCAGAAGATGGTAAGTTTTTACAACATCATGGTTTTGATTGGGCGGGCATGCAATTTGCCTTAGAACGGAATAAAGACAAAGGCAAAGTGGTGGCTGGCGGTTCAACCATTTCCCAGCAATTGGCGAAAAATCTATTCTTATATAATAAGCGTTCATTTCTGCGTAAAGGTCAAGAAGCTGTTGCAACGTGGATGATGGAGCGCGTCTGGACGAAGCAACGTATTTTAGAAGTGTATTTAAACTCGGTTGAATTTGGCGATAATATTTACGGTGTAGAAGCAGCTACCCAACATTATTTTGGCAAAAGTGCGAGAAGTTTGAGTCGTGAACAAGCAGCTTTTTTAGCGGCCATTTTACCTAATCCAAAATATTACCAAGACCACCGTGATGACCGAAAACTACAATACCGTAAACGTATGATTCAAAAATATATGCGTTATAGCAATATTCCCTAATTCAAGACCATAATAAAAAGCCCAAATTTTTGGGTTTTTTTATGAAATTGTCATGATTTTGAAGCATACTTATGAAGATATGGATCACTTTCGAATAATCATAGGTTAGGTATGAATACTGCAGCAGGCACATCTCCTACACAAACAGAATATGCATATAACGATCGCTATATTAATCGTGAACTTTCTATTTTAGATTTTCATCTGCGTGTATTAGAACAGGCGGTTGATCCACTACATCCTTTACTTGAACGCATGAATTTCTTGCTTATTTTCTCGCGTAATCTGGATGAGTTTTTTGAAATTCGTTTTGCAGGACTGATGGAGCAACTCGATTTAGGCAATGAAAGTCATAGTCCGGATGGGTTAACCCCAAAGCAAGTGTTAGAGATTATTTCTAAAACAGCACATGCTGCCATCGAACGCCAATACCGTATTTTAAATGAAGAAATTCTGCCAAAATTGCGTGAAGAAGATATTTGCTTCTTGCGTCGTGGAGAACTCACACCTGCTCAATCGGTCTGGATTAAAAAGTATTTCCAAGAGCAAGTGGCTCCAGTGCTGACTCCGATTAGTCTAGATCCAGCCCATCCATTTCCACGTTTAGTCAACAAAAGCTTAAACTTTATTGTGACCTTGGAAGGGAAAGATGCTTTTGGTCGTCAAATTGATTTGGCGGTTGTGCCTGCACCGCGTTCATTACCGCGAGTAGTCCGTTTGCCGGATGAACTCACCGATGGCAAAGAGCATCATGTCATGCTATCTGCGATTATTCATGAGCATGTTTCCGATTTATTCCCAGGTATGACTGCCACAGGTTGCTATCAATTCCGTGTCACACGTAATGCCGACTTGGCTTTAAACGAAGATGTCGAAGATTTAGCTAAAGCTTTAAAAGGGGAGCTGAATTCGCGTCGTTTTGGCCGTGCAGTACGTCTGGAAGTGACTCAAAACTGTCCTGAACATATCTATGAATATTTGCTGGATGAATTTGATCTCCACCAAGAACAGCTTTACAAAGTAGCGGGTCCGGTAAACCTGGCGCGTTTATTGTCGAATTTTAAACGTCCACATTTACGTTATGATTCCCATACCCCGATTATTCCGACAGTATTGAAGAAGTCTGAAAATATTTTCTCTGCCATGCAGAAACAAGACATTCTTTTACATCATCCGTTTGAATCCTTTGCACCAGTCATCAATTTGTTGCGTGAAGCAGCACGTGATCCGCAAGTGCTCGCGATTAAGCAAACTTTGTATCGTAGTGGAGCAGATTCTGAAATTGTTCAGGTACTTGCAGAAGCGGCACGAAATGGTAAAGAAGTCACAGCGGTCATTGAGCTGCGTGCACGTTTCGATGAAGAATCCAATATTGAAGTCGCGAATGTGCTTCAAGAAGCCGGTGCCGTGGTAGTGTACGGTATTGTCGGTTATAAAACCCATGCCAAAATGATTCTGGTGGTGCGCCGCGAAAATAACAAACTGGTGCGTTATGTACATTTGGGTACAGGTAACTATCATGCAGGCAATGCCCGTATTTATACCGACTATGGCTTGCTGACCACCGATAAAGAACTGTGTGAAGATGTGCATCGCATTTTTCAGGAATTGACCGGTATGGGGAAAATGGCGAAGTTGAAAAAACTGCTGCATGCGCCATTTACCCTGCATGCTCAACTGATCAATTTTATTGATGAAGAAATTGCCAATGCCAAAGCAGGCAAGCCTGCGCAAATCATTGTCAAGGTAAATGCACTCACTGAAATGCAGCTGATTAACAAGTTATATGAAGCTTCGCAAGCCGGTGTAAAAATTGATTTGATTATTCGTTCAATTTGCTGTTTACGTCCTGGTTTACCGGGGCTTTCCGAAAATATTCGTGTGCGTTCAATTGTCGGTCGTTTTTTAGAACATACCCGTGTGTATTACTTTGGCAATAATGGCAATGCCCGAATTTTCTGTTCCAGTGCAGACTGGATGGATCGTAATTTATTTAACCGTGTTGAAGCCTGCTTCCCCATTGAAGACCCAGCACTGAAAAAACGTATTTATCAGCAAGGTTTGCTGACGTATTTGAAAGACAATCAGCAAGCGTGGCTGTTGCAAGGCGATGGAACCTGGTTGCGTGCAACAGTCGCAGAAGGTCAAGAGCCGCATAATGCACAAAGAATATTATTGGATATCATCAAATAATTCCTTCCAGTATCGAGGAAGAGATAAGGGAGTCTTTGGACTCCCTTATTTTTATGCGATGGAAAGATTGAAAATAAAAAGATCTAATTTTTTAAGCAGGCAATTTTCCGATAAGTGCTTTTAATATTACCTTCAATTTTATAAAGAGAGGTGAAAGTCTGCTCTGCGACTTGCTGCAGGTTAAGACCTGCTGATACTAAAGTTAAAATTTCATATTCAATTGCGCTTAAATGTATTGGCGTGTTGAGTTGAGCAGTGGATATTATTGGGTTAGATTCTACTTGATGCGACAAAATATATTGCGCTAAAACATGATGGATAGGTGCTCCACCGCGCAGAATGCTTTTAATGTTATTTAAAATTTCTGCTTCAGTATTTTCATGAAAAATATAACCCTGTGCACCTGCTTGAATAGCATCAAACAGTAAAGCTGTCTGGTGTTGCGTTAAGACTGCAATAACATTTGCATCGGGATGGATTTTTTTGAGTTGCCTGATCAATGTAATAGTGGCGGTTTGATCAATAGATAAATCGATTAAAATCAGGTTGGGTAAATGTTGTTGTAAGAGTTGTTCAGCTTCAGTAAGATGATCAGTACTAATAATTAATTCAGCAGGATAGCCTATTCCAACAAGAATGCTCTCTAATAGATGATTAAAGGCGGGTAGATCCTCTATCAACAAGATAGGAACAGGCAACATCAGTTCAGCCACTAGGCTATTCTCACACTGGTTTAGATTTTATTGAGTAACTTTGCTATACAACCCCTCAAAGTACTATCCCAAGAACTAGGGAATTTATCGAATTAAAGTAAATTTAAGTATCTAAAGAATAATAAAGAATTGAAAAACTTGGTCTTATGATGATCTGGAGGTTATTGAGTCTTTTTGTTCAAAGCGTATTGATTTTTACCCATTAAGAAAAAAGCACTATTTATAAAAATATTCTTCAGTATGAAACATATTTCTGATTATTGGCTGGTTAAGAGTGATATTCCAAATTTTTAAGGGTCTCAATATTTTAATTACGCTATAAGTAATAAGTTGTCTTTTAGCTTTAATCGCTAATCTGTATGGAAAAACTATTTTTTGGATAATTAGCAATGGAATTTATTCGAGCAAAAAAGTGGTCAGGAAGAGAATTGGGCAATAAAAAAAGGAGCAATTGCCACTGCTGTCCCATAGTTTGATTTAAATAAAAAAACCTGAGTCCGAACAGTTAAAATATGAGTGCAAACAAACACTTTAACGACCAGGATTCAGGTTTTGTCACATCAGAATACCGTATTT
>NZ_JABERK010000018.1:0-40463 GCF_013004315.1 Acinetobacter sp. ANC 5378 | reverse complement strand
TTTAAGAATAATGGACGAGGAACTCCAACGAGTCGTTTAAATTCCCCATCATTAAATCGAGTTAAATTTTCATATTTCATGGGGCTAGTATAAACAATTTTTTACTTTCGCAAGAGATCTATTATTAATCGTTTTTTTATCTAACTAAAATCATAAACTGCACTCAATTGAAAACCTACAACCAAGATATAAATTTTAAAAATATTTAATATTTCTTTAGAAAAAATTAAGTTACAATGAAAATCCATAAAATCAATTTATTGTTAAAACATAAATATAGGTAATATAAGTTATCTTGATGAACATTATTTATATTTATTCAGTATTATTATTTTAACTGTATTTTTTAATATTTTTAGATTGCATCTAGATAATTAAAAAATTAATCAGAATAATGAAATTTACTATGTCTTAAAATAAAATATGGCTTAACAACCTCTTTAAATAAACTTTAAAATCATACTTTATTTTTCTATCTACTCAGTTTCAACAAAGCCAAGTTGTCAGCAACTTATTTTTATGGGATAAATACAATCAAGGAATAGTCAGTTTGAGTGATTGAAATCAGGTAACTTACCGCCATTCATCACTTTTGCAGACTGCAAATTATACTGACTTTAGGAGAACTGCTCAGATGACCAAACAGTTTCTGACACATCGCTGTCTGATTGCACCTCCTGATTTAGCCGATGATTTTTTTGCCAATACAGTAATCTATTTGGCACGACATGATGAAGATGGTGCTCAAGGCATTATCATTAACCGCCCTTCTGGTCTTTCAATTAAAGAATTATTGAATGATCTGGAAATTGAAGCGGATAATGTAAATCCCCATGATGTATTACAGGGTGGACCGTTACGCCCGGAAGCAGGCTTTGTGCTGCATACCGGTCAACCGACTTGGCATTCATCCATTGCGGTGGGTGAAAATGTCTGCATCACCACCTCTAAAGATATTCTAGATGCCATTGCACATAACGAAGGCGTTGGACGTTATCAAATTGCCTTGGGTTATGCGAGTTGGGGCAAAAACCAGCTTGAAAAAGAACTATCACGTGGCGACTGGCTCATCTGTGATTCAGATATGGATTTAATTTTTAACTTACCTTACGACGACCGCTGGGATGCTGCCTATAAAAAAATGGGCGTAGACCGTACCTGGCTTTCATCAGAGATTGGACATGCCTGATTTATCACAACCCCAGCTGATTATGGCATTCGATTTTGGTACACAAAAAATGGGCATGGCAGTCGGTCAATCATTGATTGAAAGTGCCAATCCCCTTGCCCTGTTTCCGATGAAAGATGGGATTCCCAACTGGGATGAATTACTGAAAATCGTGAAACAGCATCAACCCACCTTATTCCTAGTCGGTTTGCCACTGAATATGGATGATAGTGAATCCGAACTTTCGACACGTTCACGCAAGTTTGCCCGTCGTTTACGCCATCAGACCAATATTGAAACTTTAATGGTGGATGAGCGTTTAACTACTCGTGAAGCACGCGATGAATTGGGTCATTATCAGGCTCAAGGTCGCGCTAAAAAACTGTCTGCGGATAGTGTTGCTGCTGCGCTTTTTATTGAAAGCTGGTATCGTAATCCTGAAGGGCTTACACCTTAATTTTATGAAAAGCCATTGAAACAAAAAAGCCATTCAAAACTGAATGGCTTTTTAATTACTTAGATTCTCAGATGAAGTGCAACAAAGATAAACGCTATTGATCAGCGTAATGATGACCGATATATCTATAAAGCAAAGCATCTGATCAAGAACTTTTTTTACCAAGCTGAAGCAGTATCGTGGTATTGCCACACGCTATGACCAACTGGCTCAAAACTTCCTGCCAGCAGTCTAGCTTGCCTCAACGATGATCTGACTTAATAGATGACATGCCCTAAGTTATAAAATAGTTTTAAATGCTGACAAATACAGCAGTGCCCCAACAAAAGCTCTCCTCTGGCTATTTTTTTGTTATAAAGTAATACGTGTTACTTTCTCTTTTTATATGCTTTGACCAAGCAGGTACTTATGGCAATTTCTAGTTTTGGTAAGATTCTCACCGTTTTGGATCTATTTTCGGTGTCTCGCCCTATCATTAATGTCGATATCATTAGTGAGGAATTAGGACTGTCTAAACCTACCAGTTACCGGTATTTAAAAGAACTCGTATCTTCAGAATTATTACAGCGCTTAAGTGGTACTTCAGGTGACTATACGCTGGGTTCCAAAATTGCAGTCTTGGACTACATTTCCCGTACCACCGATCCATTGGTGCAGATCAGCATCCCCTTTATGCAGCAAATTGTGGAACGTACTGAATTCAGCTGTCTGCTCACGCATTTGAATTATGATTCGTGTATCGATATTCATCATGAACTGTATAAAGACATGACCACGCTGATTTATGGTCGTGGTTGCCCTCGCCCTATCTATAAGGGTTCTTCTGCTAAAGTGATTTTGGCACATTTACCTAAACAACGCATTTTGGATTACTACCAGCGCTTTGCGACCGAACTGTCTGAAATTGGATTTGCCCATAGCGAAGAAGCGTTTATGTTGCAGATGAAACAGATTAAAAAGCAGGGTTATTATTTTTCTAATGGAGAAGTGGATCCAAATTTGGCTAGTCTTTCTATTCCGGTAAAATTTTCCAGCAAAGAACCACCTTTGGCCTTGACCTTATTAGGCTCTAAAAATCGCTTTGAATTTATTAATTTTCAGAAGCTGATCGAAATTTTGCAGGAAAATGCAGCACTGGTAGAGAAAAAATTTGCTGAATTATCTAAAGAGGATGATCTTTAAAAATTTCATTTAAATTCAATTAAATATCAATTAATGAAAAACAAAGCCTATTTTTTTATTGTATTATTAACCCCATTCTCATAATATGATTATAGTTCTTCATGTGGCCAGTTGTATTCCATGACAATTTGTGCAACATCCTCAGAGAAAAGCTCGTGCCTATGCATGAGCTTTTTTTTTGGCTTTATTTTTAGCCGATCAAATACATCATTTTAGAAAAAATAACGGAAGGTCAGATTAATCCGCGGTTCGAGTATCCGTGTCGATTTCATCAAGGCATGTTTCCAGTACTGTTGAGTCTTGCCTCGCATCACAATCAGCTGTCCGCTATGTAAAAGCAAATCGACTTTTTCTGCCTTGTGTTTATGCTTAAAACTAAATTTACGGGTTGCCCCCAAACTCAAAGAAGCAATAACAGTTTCCTGCCCCGTAGCGGATACCAAGGCAGCCTCATCATCACTATGCCAACCCACGGCTTGGGTACCATTTTCATATAAATTGGCTAAGCACGAATTAAAGCTATGCCCGACCAGCTTTTCGATATGTTGTTTTAAACGAAAGAGTGCAGGATTCCACAGATGCGCCTGCTTAAATGTACCTGAATAGTGATATTGGTAATTTTCATCGCCATACCATGCCACTTGACGTCCGGTTTTATGATGTTGACCAAACAAAATGACTTCATCATGCTGCCATGCCAAAGTGGCTAAAAAATAACGGAAATATTTTTCACTCTGCTCAGACGTTAAAATTAAACCGAAATCTTCCACTACCCCATCACAGGGCAACACATTCGCTTGAGCTTCAGGCGCAAATAAATCAAAGTTCATCATTAGATATAAAGAGAAGATTCACTTTTATTTTAGCCGATTGTGTCTGTACACAATTCAAAACATTGTATGCGCTTGTGACATCCAATCATCAGGCTTAGACTGAAATTAAGCTTAACAATAAAAAAATTGCATATGAATTTATGGCTCTTATTCCAAAAGCTTCGACCTTTTGTACGTCCTTATCGTTTATTGGTTTTCGCAACGCTGGTTTTAACCCTGATCGGCTCTTTCACCGCACAGGTCAATGCACTGACTTTACAGTATGCGGTTGATAGCATTAACCGGCTGATTGAAGCGGGGTTGGGACTGTCTGAAGGCTGGCACATTCTGATCACCATTTCTGCCATCTTATTGGGCAAAGAAGTCATCAATGCCTTCGTGCAATTTGGACAAAAATTTTATGGTGAAAAGCTGCGCATTTTTGTCTCGCAAGATTTAGCCCAAGGCATTATTGAAAAATTTCTAACTTATCGGCTGGCGTTTTTTAATGAAGACAATAATCAGGCCGGTAAATTACAGACCCGTATTGACCGTGGCATTGGTTCACTGACACGTCTGGTGCAAATTTTCTTTATTGATATTTTACCGTTATTTACCAGCGCGATTGTGGCACTTGGGCTGATGTTCTATGCCAATGTTTATGTCGGACTGGTAGCTTTAAGTATTGTGCCAATTTATTTTTGGCTGACCTATAAACAGGCACAGAAACTCGGTGGATGGCGACGTAACCTGCGCGATGGACGTGAAAAAAAGAGCCAGGGCATCTTAAGTATTATTAACTCAATTACCGTGATTAAATCTTTTAACCGTGAATCGATTGAATCTGACAAACAGCTTAAATTACAAAGAGAACTCACTGCCAACCAGATGCAGACCCGTCAAACCAGCTTTCTTTTTGACGGTTTAAAAACCTTTATCGAGCAGATTGGTATTGTGCTGATCATCATTTTAACCGCATATTTTGTGCTGGATGGTCAGATGAGTATCGGCATGATTATGTACCATGTGCTGTTATTCAATAATGTTTCTGCCCCGATTCGTTCCTTGCATCGAATTTATGATGAAGTCAATGATGCGATGATTTACTCGGAAAGCTTCTTTAAAATTTTGGAAGCCGATCATGAAATTGAACCAAGTGGCGCAAAAAAACCGGCCATCACAGGCAAGTTCGAACTGAAAAATGTCGAATTTTATTATCCCAATGGGCATCATGCCTTAAAGAATATCAACATGGTGATTCAACCGAATAAAATCACCGCGCTGGTCGGTTTATCTGGTGCGGGAAAATCAACATTGATCAGTTTACTGGATAAATTCTATCAACCCGCATCCGGACAGATTCAACTCGATGGCATCAATCTGGAAGAGATCGACACGCAATATCTACGCGATCATATTGGTTTGGTACTGCAAAAAAATCATATTTTCCAAGGTTCTATTTTTGACAATATTCGTTATGGTAAAACCAATGCCAGTCTTGAAGATGTCATGGATGCTGCCAAAAAGGCCTCGATTCATGAGCAAATTTTACAGCTTCCGCATGCTTATGAAGCCGATGCCTTGATGCTTTCAGGCGGTCAACAACAACGAATTGCACTTGCCCGCATGTTTCTCAAAAACCCGCCGATTATTTTTCTGGATGAACCGACGGCCAGTTTAGATGCAATTGCCTCGGAGCAAATCAAACAAAGTCTGGATCAAATCAAACAAGGGCGAACCGTGATTATGATTTCACATAGTCTGTCGCAAATTATTGATGCCGATTACACCTATGTGATGAAAGAAGGCTGCATTGCCGAACACGGCGAACATGATGCGCTCTATCATCAAGAAGGTGTGTATAAAGAAATTTTTGATGCCATGGCCAAGAGCCTAAATATTGAAAAGATTGCCAAAACTTTTGAGGAGGATTCTGAGGAAGAAACGCATAGTTAGTGCTTATATGATTTACCCCCGTATTAACCACCAAGCGTATTTATTAAACCACCTTAATAAATCGCTCAGCAGCTGAACTTGGCAGCAAATCTTAAGCATGTAAATATCATTAACGCGGTCAATTCATTTAAGCTCTCAGTCCTGAATTGGGTATGTCCTAAAAGAGAATAAGGGATTATTTGGCCTGTACTAAAGTCACAACACCTATTCATAACCCCATTCTTTATTCAGACCGGACTAGAATCGTACAATCCACTCACCTTTTATATAGTGATAATCATAATCTGGTCCATAAAAAGAAGCACTGCGGTTATATCCGGCATTCATGCGTAGAAACTGTGACCCACGAATTGGGCTTTGCAAGTTCAATTCAAATAGCCGGGTGGATTGGCTCGGATCCGCATTAATTTTTTCACGTCCGAAACCAGCGGTTAAACCAGCAGACCATCCGGCAAAGCGCTTACGCCAACCTAGGGCCAACATCGACTCCTCATAATCCTGAGGGTTGAAATACGCTCCACCCACATCCTCTTCACTACTACGGTAGGTACGATATCGGGCCTGAAGTGTCAGTCCCAAGTCGAGAGAAGGCTGATAGATCAATTTAATTCGGCCATGATCACGGCGATTATCGTCTGAAAAAAATTGTGATCCCGCTACACCGATGACTGTGACATGCTCACCTAAGCCCTGATCCAGTGCAGCGCCCACGAAAGTGAAATTCGTCCCCTGATCCAAAGCGGATTGAGTTTCTACCCAGTCACGATTAGCGAAAACTTCCAATACTGTCTTTTGAGCAAGCGGTGTTCGATAACTGCCATCAAAGGTGAATAAGGTATGATCACCCTGCTCAAATACACCGGCTTCCAAGGACCAGCCATTTGCTGTAGCAGAATCAATTTCACGTCCAATAAATGAGATCTTTTGACCATCTCGACTCCAGTCCTCAGCTTTATACTGATAAGCACTGGCACGTACACCTAAGTAATGATCTGCATTTTCATATTGAGGTAGAAATTCTGCCGATAGTTTACGGGTTTGAAAACCTTCGCTATCATCACTAAAAAAGAATTCCGTTCCAGCAGCACGTTCACTTTGTGTCTGCCCTTCCTCTAATCCATTTGCCAAGCTAGGTGTAGTGATGCTGATGAGCAAAGGAACAAGCACATAGATTCCAGTTTTTATGTTTTTCATTTTGTCCCCCATGTTTTTCGTGTTTTGAACAACTCATCTAAATACCCTAAAATACTGGCGGGCTGTAATAAGAAACTATATGTGAGTACATACAATAAAAAACCAATAAAGTTTTTCCGCACCTTGAGTTCCAGATCGTCAAACATTCTGCGTTCAATCGAATAATTTAATAGTCCTAGTAAGAATGCCATAGGCAACAATGCCAGAGTCATAATACCGACAATCCAGTAATGTCCAAAACACGCCAGGATGATTCCTGGTATAAAACCAAAGGTAAAGGCAATATCTAGCCAAGGGAAAACCAGGTTCCAATAAATAAAAAATGTGGATAATCTCGGCTTAATTAAAATCCCGGGATGTTTAATAAATGCTTCAATCATGCCACGGGCCCAACGCTGACGCTGTTTAACAAATACTTTAAGCGTCGTGGGTGCATTGGTAAACAGACAGGCATCCTCACAATGTCCCACACGATAGCCAGCCTTCAACAAGGCCCAGGTGAGTACAATATCTTCACCGACACATTCAGGCCATCCACCCACTTCTATCAAGGCATTGCGATCATAAATAGAAAAAGCACCTTGAGCCACTAAGGTTCCCTGATACAGGGACTGCATACGCTTGGTCGCTGCAATACCGAGAAAATAGTCCCATTCCTGAGTTCTGGTTAGCAAATTCTCACGAGAGTTACGTACCAGAATCTTACCTGCAACCGCACGTGTGTTAGGTGGATCCACCATATAGCGTTCGACAATATTAATTAATGCAACACGATGTAAGTAAGAATCCGCATCGACTGTGATCACCAAATCATGGTGAGCGAGTTTCAGTCCTTCATTCAATGCATGTGCCTTACCTGCATTTTTCTTTAAATCAAGTAAAGTTAACCAGGGAAATTTTTGTTGGGCTTTTCGGACAATATCTGCAGTTTCATCCTGAGAACCATCATTAATCACAATGACTTGTAGGAGGCCTGGATATTTTTAAATACCGATACTCACTAAAGTATCTTGTATTGAGGCAGCTTCATTATAGGCGGCAATCAACATGGTAATGCCAGGATAAGAAGGTAACGGCTGTCTCTTTGGTCTCCTGTCCATCATCAAGCTTAAAGCCGCGAATGAATTCATAAATCCTGGAATAATAGCAATGCCATAAATCAAGAAAACAGCCAAAAAATGACCAATATGCGTGCTGAGATCATGCATCCAGTCTTGGGCAATCCATATTGAAAATACTGTCCAAAAACAAGCGCCCATGAGAGACACAACAAACTTTAACTGGACAGAAAAGTAAATTCGAGAGATATCTTCTCTATTACTTTCATCAATGATCATCAGCACTCTCTCAAATATGTCATTTCATTCATAAGACTTGTGCAAGGTTATCTTCAGTAAAGTGTATGACTACGCTGAAACAGATAATGACCTTCTTTACATGCGTTAGTTACCGTAAATGTACGAAAATCATTATTGTTCGGAGAACGGACTTTGCTTTTTTAAAAACAACCTACATTTGTTATGATTATATATATTTTTGTACACTTTTTGATAAATAAGTAACACTTATTAGTCAAATTTATTTTACTCATCTTAAAGTTTTATTCTTTATTATTAAGTCATTATTATTTAGAACTGAGCCATCCACCAAGCTATCGATCTGATAAAGAAAAATTTATCCAAACTAAAAAAGCCTGCAATTTGCAGGCTTTTTACTTTAATAATTCCAGAAATTAACGTTCTTGGACTTTCTCTTCAATTTCTGCAACGCTGGTATGACGCACGTCTAAACCTTTGACCATATAAATGACCTGTTCAGAAATATTGCGTGCATGGTCACCAATTCGCTCCAAAGAACGCAGTACCCATAACACATTAATCACACGTGAAATATGACGTGGATCTTCAATCATATAGGTCATTAAGGTACGGGTTGCCGATTGATATTCACGGTCAATGTCGGCATCGGCAAGTAAGACACGCAAGGCTTGATCGACATCTAAACGCGCAAAGGCATCTAAGGCATCATGAATCATCACCCGCACCTGATTACCAATGTGACGGGTTTCCATATAGCCGCGTGGTGAATTGCCTTCTTCACACAAATTCTGTGCAATACGTGCAATTTTTGCCGCTTCATCACCAATACGCTCTAAATCGGTATTGGCTTTAGACATGGCTATTACCATACGCAAATCAATTGCCGCAGGATGACGGCGTGCCAAAATCAGGGTTAAGGCTTCGTCAATTTCCGTCTCTAAACGATTGACGACATTGTCCTGAAATTGCACATCGATCGCCAAGCTTGCATCGGTGTCTAATAAAGCACGAATACCGTTGGCAACTTGTTGTTCAACCATACCACCCATGGTCATAAATTTGGTATTTACATCCTGTAACTCTTCATTGAATTGCGAAGAAATATGGTGATTCAACACCGGATTATTTGGCAAGGGGGCGTACTCCACAACAGCAATTTTAGGATTAAAAATCTTGGTCAATATTAAATCATATCTAATATGAAGCTTTGATGACAAACATCCAAATGTTTAGCTGGCTGGTTTGACTGCTTTATCGATCAGCCAAGCATTCATTTCTTCAACATCTTGTTCTGTTAATTTGCCAACAGCAGCTTTCAAACGTAGCACATTAATCAAGTAATCATATTGTGCATTTAGGTAATCCTGTTTGGCAGAAAAAGCATTTCGTTGTGCCAAAAGCACATCCACCATGGTTTTCAAACCTTCCTGATATTGGGCTTTAGAGGCTTGAGAAACAATACTGGCCGAATCCATGGCCGCTTTACGCGCTTGTAGTTTAGCCTGATCAGTTTCCACCTGCATATAGGATTTTTTTACATCAGTATTGGCTTTACGAATGGCAGCATCCAGCTGGGCTTGACTTTTTTTCACATTCACTGCGGCTTTTTGAATGGATTTTTGCGTGCGTCCACCGTTATATACGTTCCAGTTCATTTCCACACCGACCTGATCAAACTGACCATCACTGGAAACCACATTTTGTGGGGACTGTTTGATATAGCCATAAGTACCGACCGCTTCAATTTGCGGATATAACGCGGCTTTTTCGACGCGTTTTTGATCTTCGGCATAATGCTGTTGAATCTTTGCTTGCTGAATGGAAAGATTTTGACTCAGTGCTAAAGCGGTCCATGCTTCCAAGTCTGCCGGATAAGGTTTTTGAAACTGAAAATCGTCTCTGAGTATCGCCAAGTTTTCGCGATAGGGTCCAATGATTTGTGCCAGTTGTTCTTGCGCCAAAATCAATTGCACATGAGTGGCAATCCGGTTGGCGCGTGCACTTTCGTATTGTGCATTGGCTTCACTGACATCACTTTTTGCAACCAGACCTTCGCGCAATTTGGCATTCATTAAATTGAGCTGTTCCAACAAGGCTTTTTCTTCTTGTAAATTGGCCGTGGTTAAACTTTGTTGACGCAGCACATTAAAATAAGATTCGGATACATTTAAAATATGTTCTTGGCGTTGTAGCTGCAAATTGATTTCACTCAAACTGACTGAGGTTTTAACTTGCTTTAAACCTTCCCAGGCATCCCAACGAAAAATCGGTTGCCGTGCAGTCATGGCAATTTGTTTAGTGGTTGAAGAAGACGAACTAAATGCGTCCGCAGGAAAACCGGGAATACTGGCCTGATTCGCATCTTGGCTTTTACGCGTGACATTTCCAGAAACAGTAATGGTCGGAAGTAAATTTCCTTTCGCAATCCCCAGATTTAATTGATCTGCTTCATACTGTAAAAGATTAGCTTGCCAGTTTGGATCGGTAGTTTTTGCACGTTGATACGCCTCAACCAAATCCAAAGCATAACTGCATGGACTTATCAGTAAAACACATGCACTGATGACTATTTTTATATTCATTTTTTATGGTAAATCCCTGCACCGTACCTGACCATCTGCAAACACGCATATTTCAAAGAAAACTATGCAATATTAGAGTGATCTCCTTAATTTTCCGTATAATTTTTACAATTCGCCATGCTATATCGATTCATCTATAAAATGCTAGTCCATGATCACAGCACGTAACTAAACTCCTGCACAATACTACACAGACAAAATCTTTTTCAGCTATAAAATAGCCGCAATCCACCAAAATCATTGCTGCATGTATCCAGATATCGAATGACTGTGCCTTTCAAAAAAAAATCCTCTGTAAAGCGATGCCTTCCTTTTGTCATTTTGATGCTTTTGCTCGGCTGTCAAAAACCTGAACCTCAGCCTATTCCAGAACCGCTACAAAAACAATCGCAGCAAGATGAAACGGTGGATTTATCTTTATTATGCAAAAATATTGAAAAAAATATGGCAGAAATTAATGCTGAACGTACCACTTTCGCATTAGAACAGATCAATCAAGATTTAAAATTATGCCTACCGCTGTCTACATTTTCTGAACAACAACATTTGTTGGCCCTGTCTAATCAAATGTATAACAACTTCTTAACCGTGGATAGAACACCGCCACAACAAGTGGCTTTTGAAGCGTATGCTTTTGATTTATCCCAGCATCCAACCATTCAGCAAAACCATTTTGAACAACTGAATCTACGTGACCAATATTTATTGAAACATAAAGGTCAGGCCTACATCGAGCTGTTTGATGCAGGCAAAGGCTTGGTCAATTATCGTCGTAGCCCTGAATATTTAGCCAAAATTTTTGCCCCTTATATGCCGCGAGCAGAACAGGTATTTATCGAAAATTTGGCGACACAGAATATGATGCCTGTGTTTGTTGAAGATACCTTAATGATTGAGCCACACGAGATTGCAACTCGCGCCTTATTTTGGGAAGAATATTTAAATCAATATCCTAAAAGTAGCTATCGCAAAGATGCAACGTATCTTTTGCAGATGTATACCCTGTTTTTATTTAAGGGCATGAACGACTCGCCTGTCTCTGACACTTATACTGATAAACATGCCATCCAAAGTAGTTCGATGGATGAATTTGAAAAATTAGCTCGGGTCAAAAATTCGTATTTAGCGCTTCAGGCGACAAAATTTATGCAATTTCTACAATTATCCGAACAGCAGCGCTTAAAAGAAATTCCAGTTCAGTTAAGCCCAAAAGAACAACAAACGATGTCTGAACCTCAGCTCACACTCAAACAATTAGATCAGTATTTAGGGTTGCAAAATTTAAACCGGTCTAAAACACGTGATTGTTTTAGTGATGCCGTTTGTCTCTAATCAAACCCTTTCAATTAAAGACCTCTAGAACCACATAAAAGCGATATTTAATGTGAATGTTTTTTAGTGCTTGGGCATGTTAATATTTGTCCATCGCTTGACGGAGCGCGAGTAATTGCTCGCTGAGATTGTGTCAGTTCTTTCTATAAAGAACTTAAGCACAAGTACCGTTGAACCTGATCAGGTTAAGACCTGCGTAGGAATCAAGCATCTAAAAACTGAAGCCCTCAATTTATCTGTTTTGTTGATTTTCTCAATGAATTACACCAGATAAATCCGCCACGTTTTTGGTCGTGCTTGATTCGTTGATGTCATTCATAAGGATCATTGCAATGAACCAGTTAACGAATCTATCTGCAACAGATATTTCTGCTCAACATGAGCAAGATGCTAAAGATCTCACCCGTATTTTACCCGCTTCAAAAAAAGTCTATATCCAGGGTTCTCGCGCCGACATTCAAGTCCCGATGCGTGCCATTGAACTGACCGAGACCCCGACCGGTTTAGGCGGCGAACAGAATCCGGATATTCTGGTGTATGACACTTCAGGTGTGTATACCGATCCTAAAGTTGCAATTGACCTGAATAAAGGTTTACCCAATGTTCGTGAAGCATGGATTGAAGAGCGTCTAGATACCGAACGACTAGATACTTTGACTTCCGCCTTTGGACAGGAACGTCTAAAAGATATTCGTACCGCAGAAATTCGTTTTGCACATATTCAAAAACCGCGTCGCGCCAAATCAGGCAAAAATGTCACCCAAATGCACTATGCGCGTCAGGGCATCATTACCCCGGAAATGGAATATATCGCCATCCGTGAAAATCAGCGCCAGCTTGAAGGTGTGGATGCACGCCAACATGTCGGTCAAAACTTCGGAGCGAAAAACCTAACCGAAATCACCCCTGAATTTGTGCGTCAGGAAGTGGCTGAAGGTCGTGCGATTATTCCAGCCAACATTAACCATCCTGAAATTGAACCAATGATTATTGGGCGTAATTTTCTGGTCAAAATCAATGCCAATATTGGTAACTCGGCACTTGGTTCAAGCATTGATGAAGAAGTAGCGAAGATGACCTGGGCCACCCGTTGGGGTGCAGATACCATCATGGATTTGTCGACCGGGAAAAACATCCATGAAACACGGGAATGGATTATTCGCAATTCTCCAGTTCCAATTGGTACCGTTCCGATCTATCAAGCACTGGAAAAAGTCGATGGTGTTGCTGAAGATTTAACTTGGGAAATCTTTAAAGACACCCTGATTGAACAAGCAGAACAAGGCGTGGATTACTTCACCATTCATGCTGGTGTATTGCTTCGCTATGTTCCCCTCACCGCAAACCGTTTGACCGGTATTGTCTCGCGTGGTGGATCCATCATGGCGCAGTGGTGTCTGGCACATCATCAGGAAAACTTCCTCTATACCCATTTTGATGAAATCTGCGAGATCATGAAAGCCTATGACGTATCATTCAGTTTAGGCGATGGCTTACGCCCGGGTTGTATTCAGGACGCCAATGATGAAGCACAATTTTCAGAATTACGGACTTTGGGTGAACTGACCCATCGCGCGTGGCAACATGATGTGCAAGTGATGATTGAAGGTCCGGGTCATGTGCCAATGCATATGATTAAGGAAAACATGAATCTGCAACTGGAAGTCTGCCAGGAAGCACCTTTCTATACTTTAGGACCTTTAACTACAGATATTGCTCCGGGTTATGACCATATTACTTCAGCAATTGGTGCAGCGATGATTGGTTGGTACGGTACAGCCATGTTGTGTTATGTCACCCCGAAAGAACATCTGGGCTTGCCAAACAAGAAAGATGTTAAAGATGGCATCATCACTTATAAAATTGCTGCCCATGCTGCCGATTTAGCCAAAGGTCATCCGGGTTCACAAGTACGTGACAATGCTTTATCGAAAGCGCGTTTTGAATTCCGTTGGGAAGACCAGTTTAACTTGAGTCTTGACCCGGATACCGCACGCAGCATGCATGATGAGACCATGCCGAAGGAAGCGCATAAATCAGCGCATTTTTGTTCGATGTGCGGACCTAAGTTCTGTTCGATGAAAATCACCCAAAATGTGAGAGATTATGCGAAAAATCAAAGCAACGCGGAACATAGCCAAGAACAAAATGCAGAGATAGAAGCGGGATTCGAAACGATGAAAACCACCTACCAAGAACATGGTCAAAAATTGTACCACAAGCTTTAATTTGGCAAAAAACTCTTTTATTTTCATAAAATTCTCGGTTAGGATGAATGATTGCTTTTCATCCTGACTGAGCTATATGAATATTATTAGACAAGCAACATATAACAGCGACGAAGTCAAAATCCAGTCACGTGAATATCTGTTCCGTGGCTTCATTCAGGTTGAAAAAGTCAGTCTCCAACATCGTTTATTTAATCAAACTGAATACACGCCCGTAATTCAACGTGAACTTATTCACCGACCTGAAGCTGCGGGTGTACTGATTTATGATGATGCCCAACAAAAATTTGCCTTAATTGAACAATTTCGTGTCGGTGCGATGGATGATTCAGATTCAGCCTGGCAACTGGAAATTATTGCCGGAGTGCTGGATGGTGATGAATCCCCTGAAAGCTGTATCCGCCGTGAGAGTTTAGAAGAGTCGGGTTGTAAGATTGATCAGTTACAGCACTTATTCAGTTTTTATCCATCTGCAGGTGCCTGCTCAGAATTGTTTCATTTATACAGTGCACACGCGAATCTTCCTGAACAAGGCGGGATCTTTGGTATGCATGATGAAGGCGAAAATATTCAATTGCATCTGATTGACTACAGTGAAATTAAAAATTTATTCAGCAATGGCCGATTAAGAAATGCACCGGTGATTATGGCATTGCAATGGTTGCAACAACATATTAAAACGACAAGGAATGTCTAAGGAGTCAGACATGACTTTATCCAATTACAATGAAACCCGGCAGGACTGGACCATTATTCAAATTTCAGATACACATTTGATGAATCAGAAAGATTTAGAATTTGTGCACATAAATCCTGAACAGAGCTTTCATGCAGTGATGAAGCAAATTCAGCAGCAATATCCAAATGTGGATGCGATCATTCATACCGGTGATTTAGCACAAGTGCCTGTGAAAGAAACCTATAGCCGTTATTTGGCATTTATGCAGCGTTTAGGTATCCCGTTTTATCAAATTCCCGGAAATCATGACAATATTGATCTGTTCCCTTTCTACCATAATCAAAATCAGGTTCATGCGATTCATTTTGGCCCATGGAGCATGGTGTTATTAAATAGCGCTGTGCGTGGCAAAATTGATGGCTGGATTGAGGAAGAGCAACTGCAACAACTGGATCGAATTTTATCTAAATTCCAACAACAATTTGTGGTTGTTGCATGTCATCATCATCCTTTCGATATGCATTCAAAGTGGATCGATCAACATAAGTTGAAAAACACTGAAAATTTAACCGACATTTTAGCCAAGCACCCTAATGTGAAGGCGGTAATAAGTGGTCATGTTCATCAAGATGCCCTAAATGAATGGAAAAATATTCAGTTTTTTTCAACGCCTTCAACCTGTGTCCAGTTCAAACCTTTAAGTGATGATTTTGCGCTCGATGAAGAAGCACCGGGGTTTCGGGTGCTGCATTTGAAAGCAAATGGCGAGTTACAAACTGAAATTTATCGTACCGAAAAGGTGCAACAAAAAATTAATGTTGAAATTTCAGGTTATTAACTTTTCATTTTGCTTTTTTTCTATTACTTTATGGCTTCAAAAGGAAACGTGATGGATTGAATCCAAGCATCAAAGACTATCAAAAAGCACAAAAAGTCTATATGATGACGCCCCTCGAAGGAGAATCTCCTGAGGGTTGGATAAAAACACTTGCATATCACCATATTTTTTGCGTATAGATAATACGTATATGATGAGGAATGCCCTAAATGGCGAATGACAACCAAAATCAAGTCTTGGACGAACAAACTGATGTTGTAGATGAAAAATCTACAAAACGTGTGCGAAAAACCAAGCCAAAAGCGTCAGAAAGTGGTTCTACTGCTAGCTTATTTGGTATTGCACCTTATCAGCCGAAAAAAAATGAAGAATACATGTCCGAAGGACAGCTTGAACATTTCCGCCAAATTCTGTTGGCATGGAAAGAAGAGCTTATGTCTGAAGTGGATCGTACCTTAAACACCATGCAGGATGAAAATACTGCATTGCCTGACGTCAATGACCGTGCGACACAAGAAGAAGAGTTTGCGATTGAACTCCGTACACGTGACCGTGAACGTAAATTGATCCGTAAGATTGAGCAATCAATTGAAGCGATTAAAAACGATGACTATGGTTTCTGTGAAACGTGTGGTATTGAAATTGGTCTGCGCCGTCTTGAAGCGCGTCCAACTGCAACCCTTTGTATTGACTGCAAAACTTTAGCAGAAATCAAAGAGAAGCAAAATAACGGTTAATTGCAGTTAATGCTTAATAATCCTCCCCTAACCCCTCCTTTAATCCAGGAGGGGGATAACAGGATGGCTTATGTGGGTCGGTTTGCGCCATCGCCAACCGGCCCTTTGCATTTTGGCTCACTGATTACGGCTGTCGCCAGTTACTGTGATGCACGTGCGCATAATGGTAAATGGCTGGTTCGGATTGAAGATACCGACATTCCGCGTATTTATCCCGGTAGTGAAGATCATATCCTGCGTTCAATTGAAGCCTTTCAGTTCGAAGCTGATGCAGAAATCATTTTCCAAAAAGACCGCCTAGACATCTACGATGCTGTCATTGATCAACTGCATCAAAACCATCTGGTGTATGCCTGCCAATGTACCCGAAAAATGCTGGGTTCAAATCATATCTATACTGGCACTTGCCGCGATTTAAATCTGCCTTTTGAGCAGCAAGCCATTCGTGTCAAAGTATCCGATCAAGAAATTTGCTTTAGCGATCGCCTGCAAGGAACGCACTGTTCCAATCTGCAACAAGACCTTGGAGATTTTGTGCTCAAGCGTCGAGATGGCATTATTAACTATCAACTGGCTGTGGTGGTGGATGATTATCTGCAAGGTATGACCCATGTGGTTCGTGGTGCAGACCTGCTAGATAACACTGAACGGCAAATCTGGCTCGGTTCAGTACTGGGTTATCCAAAACTTGAATATATGCACCTGCCTTTAGCCATGAACGATCAGGGACAAAAGCTCTCTAAACAGAACATGGCACAAGCCCTCGATCTCAACCGCGTACCTGAATTACTCCAGCAAGCGATTCGCGCCTTGCATCAAGCTGAAGTCGATTTAGACACTCCAGCACATATGCTCAAGCAAGCTATCGCACAGTGGGATACCCAACAGATTCCACACACAATGCAACTGCAAGGCACTTATTTATAAAATCAAAAATGCGCTAAGCTAAAAGCTAAACCTCAAAAAAGAGCTCAGTCTATGTTTTTTATTTTTGGCATCGGTCCGAAAACCAAAGTCATCGAAAAAAGTCAGTTTCTTTGCCCGGTATGCAGGACCAGAAGCGGATATGAATTAAAACAGCAACGTAATTATTTTTCTTTATTTTTTATTCCACTGATTCCCCTTTCAAAGGCGAAAGGAGAATTTGTGAAATGTCTGAATTGTGGAACTGAAATGCCAAGCACAGTGTTAAACCATGCTCAGCCAGATTAAGGAATAATAGCCAAACTTAGCAACTCGCAAACTTAGAAGCTGGATTCTTCTTTACTTGGATTGGCTTTTTGCGTGGTGGCATCAATTTTTAAAATCAAACTGATCATCACTGCACACATAATTAACGATGAACCGCCATAACTAATAAACGGCAAGGTCAAACCTTTGGTTGGCAGCATGCCCATATTCATTCCTGCATTCACCAGAATTTGCAGCAGGAAAATAATACTGATGCCATAGGCCAAATAGCCTGCGCGTAAATATTGGTGTTGCAAAGCACGATGACCGATTTTAATACAGCACACCAGCATTACAAAGGACAAGACCAACACGGTACCGATGCCAAAGAAGCCAAACTCTTCACCTAAAATTGCCAGCATAAAGTCGGTATGGGCTTCAGGGAGATAGGACATTTTCTGGATACTGTGTCCCAGCCCCACTCCAACCCATTCCCCCCGACCAAAAGCCATTAAGGCGTTGGAAAGCTGGTAACCGGTGCCTAGTGGATCAGCCCAAGGATCGGTAAAAGATAGCGCGCGTTGTAAGCGGTATGGCTCAAAGATAATCGCAGCAGCTAAACCCAGAATAATCGCCAGCATAAAACCGATAAACTGGATTGGTGGTGCACCGGCTAAAAAGAACACCCCCAAAATCATCAAGACAATCACTGCAGTTGCACCCAAGTCCGGTTCCGCCAGAATCAAACCGACCGTAATCACCATGACCCCGCCCAAGCGGAACAGACCGGAGAGATTGTTCCGAACCTCTTCTGCCCTGCGCACCACGTAATCGGCGGTGAAAATAGCCATCATGACTTTGGCGACTTCGGAGGCCTGCAAGGTAAAACCGGCAATCCGAATCCATCGGGTGGAACCATTGACTTCCGTGCCGACCACTAAAACCACCGCCAGCAACAGAATGGTCATAATCCACAAGGGAAAGGTATTATTGAACCAGATATTTAACGACACTTTGTAGGTCAAAAATGCGGCTACCGCAGCCACAAGAATTGAAATCCCATGTCGGATCACATAGTGAAATGCATTTTCATGTAACCGGTCTGCATAGGGCATCGATGCCGATGCCACCATGATTGAGCCGATACACAGCAAGGCAATCACGCAAAAAATCAGCACATTACGCGGTGTAACTTCAGCGGGGATTTTAGCTCCCCACTCATTATAGACCTGATTAATTTTACTTATGGTCGTCTGAGCTAACCCAGCCATACAACGTTCCTTATCATTCTTCTAAGCAAGTGTGTTCACACATTCAACAAACTGGTGCCCACGTTCACTATAACCTTTAAACATATCAAAACTTGCACATGCAGGTGACAATAGCACCACATCATTGGCTTGTGTATTTTGTTGGCATAATTCTACTGCTTCTTTTAACGATTCCGCGTGAAGCAATGTTGTTGTTCCGGCAATGGCTTTTTCAATCACTGCACGATCTTCACCAATCAATACCGCGACTTTGACATATTTGCTGAGGGCATCACGTAAGGCCGTAAAATCCTGCCCTTTACCTTGACCACCTAAAACAATCGCCACTTTGCCCTGTTGCGGCTCAATTGCAGCACCCAGACCGTCAATAGCGGCTAATGTCGCGCCAATATTGGTACCTTTGGAGTCATTGTAATAACGTACGCCATTCACTTCTTTGACAAATTCACAGCGGTGCTCTAAGCCTTTAAAGGTTTTCAGCGTTTCCAGCATGCTGTCCAGCGGCAAACCGATCGCTTCACCCAAAGCCAGGCAAGCCAAGGCATTGGCTACATTATGTGTCCCTTGAATGTACATATCTGTGCTTTTTAACAGGCGTTCACGACCACGTGCCAACCAGATTGTGCCATCATCTTCTTTTAAGATGCCGTATTGATTCATATCCGGGGCATTTAAACCAAAGCTTTGCATCGGTGTCGCATCTGGAACCAAGGGACGAGTCAGTGAGTCATCACGGTTAAACACCACTTTTTTCACACCTTGGAAAATACGGTGTTTTGCAGTGTGATAACCAAACATATCGCCATGACGGTCTAGGTGGTCTTCACTCAAATTAAGCACAACTGCGACTTCTGCGGCCAAATTAGAGGTGGTTTCCAACTGGAAGCTGGAAAGTTCCAAAATATACAGTTCAGGATTATCCTTGGTTAAATCCAGTGCCGGACGACCAAGGTTACCTCCCACTGCCACTTTAATTCCCGCATCTTTCGCCATTAAGCCAATCAGTGTTGTGACGGTACTTTTGGCATTTGAACCGGTGATTGCCATAATCGGCTTATCTGTGGCACGGCGTAAAATCTGGATTTCACTGACCACAGGAATGCCCTTGGCAATCGCGATCTGAATTTCAGGAAGTTTTGGATCAAGACCCGGGCTAATCACAATTTCTTCGGCCTGTAATAACATCTCTTGATCGAGCTGACCAAAACTGGTTTGAACTTCGCTTGGAATTTGATCGTGTCCCGGTGGCGTCTTTCGAGAATCTGTTACTGCAACGCGGTAGCCATTTTCATGTAAGAAGTTTACTGCTGCAACACCTGAAATTCCGAGTCCTGCAACGACTTTTAATCCACCACGTTGTATTAACATTTTTACCCCATATCTTGGTATGTTTTTAAAACTGGCAAAATGTTAGCACTTTGCTCTTTTGAATGCTTTTTCTGTTTTGACTTTATGAGTCTTTTTTTGTGTCCGCGCGTAAAAAAACCGTCATAAAAAAGACGGTTTTTTTAAATTGAGCACAAACTCGGAATTTATTTCCACTTTACGGCCTGAACTTCCGGTTTAGTCTTAACGTTATCCTCAGTTGCAGAACAGCCACAACTTCCACCACAGCCCAAAACCATGGCCGGCTTTAACCATTTGGCTAAAGTGAGCCAGCCCTGCTTGGCACAAAAACTGGACAACTGCATGAAGACTGAGTTTGCCGTCTCAGGAAACACCTTTTTGAAGACCACAATTGCACTCCACATCACCAATGCCGCAACAATCACAACTTCAATCATCTCAATCTCCTGTGCAGATTATTTTCAGTCAACTTAACCCAATCCAATTAACCCAAATAGTGGGTTGCAATTTGATAGGTCAGGAAAGACATCAAATAAGCCAAACCAAATAAATAAGCGGTCATAAAGCTCACGGTTTTCCATGAACCTGTTTCACGTTTCACCGTTGCCAGTGTCGCCAGACAATGTGGTGCATAGATAAACCAGACCAGCAGTGATAAACCGGTCGCCAATGACCAGCCCAGGTCACCTGTGCCACCGATAATAGAGGCCAAGCCTTGTGACATGGCATCCTCATCTACCGCAGAAAGCGCATAGACTGTACCCAATGCAGCCACCACCACTTCACGTGCGGCCATGGCAGGAATCAAGGCGATACAAATTTGCCAGTTAAAGCCCAGTGGAGCAAAAATCGGCTGCATCACATGACCCAGCATTCCAGCAAAGGAATAATCAATTGCCGGGGCAGTCGCACCCTGCGGGGCTTGCGGGAAGGTACACAAGAACCACAGCAAAATAGACAGCGCAAAAATGATGCCACCGACACGTTTCAGGAAGATCTTGGCGCGATCCAGCAAACCAATCCAAATACTTTTCACATCTGGAAAACGGTAGCTTGGTAATTCCATCAGCAACATATGTTGTGATTTATCTTTTTGAAAGAATTTCAGAACGAAAGATACCATCAGCGCGCTGACAATCCCGGCCATATATAGAGCAAACAACACCAGACCTTGCAGGTTAAACACACCCCAAACCATATATTCAGGAATAAAGGCGGCAATCAATAACGCATAGACCGGTAAACGGGCTGAACAGGTCATTAACGGTGCAACAAAAATCGTGGTTAAACGATCGCGTGGGTCGCTAATACTGCGGGTTGCCATAATCCCCGGGACCGCACAGGCAAAACTGGACAACAGCGGAATAAAGGCACGACCTGAAAGACCGGCTTTAAACATCAGTTTATCCAGCAAAAACGCAGCACGCGGTAAATAACCTGATTCTTCCAGGACTAGAATGAAGAAGAACAGAATCAAAATTTGTGGCAAGAACACCACCACACCACCCGCACCCGCGATAATGCCATCGACTACCAAACTGTTCAGTAATGGATGCGATATGTGCTGTCCAACATATTCACCCAGCCAGCCAAAGAAGGCTTCAATCCCATCCATAAAGGGTGCAGCCCAGGCAAATACCGCCTGAAAAACCACAAACATCATTAGTGCAAGACTGACCAAACCGAAGACTGGATGTAAAAATATTTTATCGAGGAAGTCGGAACGTTTATCTTCCTGCTCAACTGAATACACCACATCATGCAAAATCGTAGTGATTTTATGATGATTATCGCCCGTCAAGCCGCTGAGCTCGGTATGCGGGATCGAATATTTACCTTGATCCAGCGCATTCATCAGGTTTTCAATGCCCGAATTACGCACCGCAACGGTTTCCACCACAGGAATGCCTAAACGTTCCGACAATTTTTGCGTATTAATTTGCATGCCACGGCGACGCGCTTCATCCATCATATTCAGCACAAGTAGAATTGGACGGCCTAGCTCGATCATTTCCAAAACCAGACCTAAATGCAGTTTCAGGTTCGTGGCATCCACCACACACAAGAACGCATCTTGTTGACCTTCTTCGGCAATTTTACCTTGTACCACATCACGGGTAATCGCTTCATCCGGACTGGTGGCATCTAAACTATAAGTTCCAGGTAAATCCAGAACGCGAACCGGTTTACCCGACGGCAAGGTGAACTGCCCCACCTTACGTTCAACCGTGACACCGGCATAGTTGGCGACTTTTTGACGGGTACCGGTCAGATGGTTAAATAATGATGTTTTACCGCAGTTTGGGTTACCTACCAGGGCAATACGCAGCGCATCACTCATGCAGGTGCTCCCTCAAGATTAATTTCAATTTTTTCAGCTTCAACTTTACGCAGTGCGAATCGGGTAAATCCAACTTGAATCAAAATCGGGTCGCCACCAAAAATACCTTTGGTAATAACCTGTACTTTTGTGCCCGGAACAAAACCTAGAGTCTCTAAACGACTTGCCACTAAATCGTTTTGAGCAATATTGCCATCTAAAGTTCTGTTGACTTTGCTGATGATGGCTGTTTGTTTCACTTTTAAATCAGATAAACGCACCGCATCTAATCCTAAAATATTTTGAACAGTATACAAACAAATGAGAATAATTACCAAGTAAGGTTTGATTCCAATTCTCATCTTGTTCTGTTACATCGACATTACTGCAGAATTGTTCTAAATTGATCCAAGCCAAGAAAAACTTGGATTTTTCATTCAATGTAGAAGTGACATGCTTAATAAAAAACCTCGTATCCCTGCTCCTGTGAGCATTCCTGAACATTTAAGTTTTTTACAGGGTTTCCGAGATTATTTAATTGCACAAACCGTCAGTCCGCATACCCGTAATGCCTATCTGTCTGATTTAGTTCAATGTAGTGAATGTAATCCCAACTCAATGCCGGATTGGAACAGTGATGACATTTCCGATGTTCTATTAAACCTGACTAAACAAGGCAAAAGTCCGCGCTCGATTGCGCGATCACTTTCTGCATTACGTTCTTTTTATAAATTTTTACGTGAACAAAAGCTGCGCTCTGACAATCCGGTTGCGACCCACAAAACGCCTAAAATTGGTCGTTCGCTACCCAAAGATATTTCCGAACAAGAAGTTGAAGCCTTAATTCATGCCCCCGATGTTGAAACGGCTTTGGGTTTACGTGATCGAGCCATGCTCGAAGTGCTGTATGCTTGCGGGTTACGGGTGACTGAACTCCTTAATTTGCGCCTTGAATTGATTAATTTGAAACAAGGCTATTTACGTATTGTCGGTAAAGGCAATAAAGAACGCTTGGTGCCTTTAGGACAAGTGGCTTGTGAGTGGATTGAAAAATATCTGAATGAAGCACGTTCCAGTCTGTATAAATCTGCCACCGACTATGTTTTTTTAACCCAGCACGGTGGCATTATGAGCCGACAAAATTTTTGGTATGCGATTAAACGCTATGCGCTCCAAGCTGAGGTGCAGGCCGAATTATCGCCGCATACTTTACGCCATGCCTTTGCCACCCATTTACTCAATCATGGCGCAGACTTACGTGTCGTTCAGATGTTATTGGGTCATAGTGATTTATCGACCACGCAAATTTATACCCACGTGGCTCAAATCCGAATGCAACAACTGCATGCTACCCATCATCCGCGTGCTTAGCCTGATCTTCATTCATCATCTAAGACCAAGAAGTGTTAACGAGCGTGGCTTTTTTTTTGTTATGCTAAGCCACCAATTTTTATCTATAGCTAAAAGAAAGGGTTATTTATGTCATTTACCCGCTCAAAAATTTTTATTGCATGCACCTTCGCAAGTAGCCTGCTAATCACTGCCTGTTCCAACTCAAATAACGATGAAAAAAAGCAAGGCACTTTAACTGCTAGTGCACCCGCAACCGGACAGGCATCGAATATTTCCGAGCGCAATGCACAGCAGCGTTTGATTAATACTCTGCAACAGCACTTTAAAAAAGCCAATATCAATGCCAAAGTTTTAGATATTAAAGCCACTGAAGTACCGAATCTGTATTGGGTCAATCTTGAAGGTATGTCATCGGTTTATGCCACCGCAGATGGGAAATACATTATTCAAGGGGATGTACTGCGTTTAGGCGACAGTAAAATTCACAATGTCAGTGAAAACCTGCAATCTGCTGCCAATAAAAAACTACTGGCGAGCTTAAAAACTGAAGACCTGCTGGTTTATAAAGCCCAAGGCAAAACCAAGCATATTGTGTATGTATTTACCGATGCCAGCTGTCCGTATTGCCATAAACTGCATGAACACATGAGCGAAATTAATGCCAAAGGCATTGAAGTGCGTTATATCGCATGGCCACGTGGCGAACAGTTCATGCCAGCCATGGAAAGCGTGTGGTGTAGTGAAGATCGTCAGGCTGCTTTTAATCAAGCGATTGCCGGTGCGCCGCTTGCTCCTGCAACCTGTAAAAATCCAGTCCGAGCACAGTACCAATTGGGTCTGAATATGGGCGTAAATGGTACCCCTGCGATTTATAATCAAGAGGGTGTTTACCTCGGTGGATACCTATCTCCAGAGGAATTGGTAGAGCGCTTAAATAACTAATTTTTATTCGTTAAATTACTGTTTTTTATAGTTGCAGATAAAGTTATTTCTTTCCTAGAGTCTCATGCTTTTTTTAGCTATGATCTAGGTTCGCTTAAAATTGATTAGATATTGGAGTGTGACGTGAAACCAGTTCGTCTGGCAATCCTCGGTCTTGGTACTGTAGGTGGTGGTGCCCTTAAACTTTTAAAAGAAAACGCTGCTGAGATTAGACGTCGCACCGGTCGAGAAATTGAAATTACCCATGTCGGTACACGTCGTCCGCGTCCTGATTTGGATCTTCCAGAATCTGTAAAACAAAGTGCTGATCTGCTCGATATCGTGCGTCAGCCTGATGTTGATGTCGTGGTTGAAGTCATGGGCGGTATCCACCCTGCCTATGAAGTCATCATGGAAGCCATGAAACATGGCAAGCATATTGTGACTGCAAACAAAGCGCTATTGGCTGAACATGGCAATGAGTTATTTAAAGCGGCCGAAGACAATGCCGTGCAGATTGCCTATGAAGCGGCGGTTGCCGGCGGTATTCCAATTATCAAAGTCATCCGTGAAGGTTTGGCAGCCAATAAAATTGACTGGTTGGCAGGTATTATTAATGGTACAGGCAACTTCATTTTAAGTGAAATGCGTGAAAAAGGTCGTGCTTTTGAAGATGTACTGAAAGAAGCGCAAGAACTGGGTTATGCCGAAGCAGATCCTACCTTTGACGTCGAAGGGATTGATGCTGCACATAAACTGACGATTCTGGCTTCATGTGCATTTGGTATTCCGCTACAGTTTGATAAAGTCTTTACTGAAGGGATTGGCAAAGTCACTGCACAAGATGTGAAATATGCAGAAGACTTGGGCTTCCGTATCAAACACTTGGGTATTGCACGCCGTACCGATGCCGGAATTGAATTACGTGTGCATCCGACTTTAATTCCAGATGATCAGCTGATTGCCAATGTTAACGGCGTGAAAAATGCGGTTCTGGTACAAGCCAATGCAGTCGGTCCAACCCTTTATTACGGTGCTGGCGCAGGTGCAGGTCCAACCGCTTCTGCGGTTGTCGCGGATGTAGTGGATATCGTTCGTGATATCATTTATACCGAAGATGGCGCCGGAACCATTCCGCAATTGGCCTTTGAAGCCTTAACGGATTTGCCAATTTTAACGCGTGAACAAATGACCACGGGCTATTACATTCGTATTAATGCCGAAGATCAAATGGGCGTGCTTGCCGATGTCACCACGATTTTAAGTCGTGCCGGAATCAGTATTGACGCCATCATGCAGCAACCGCGCTTAAAAGACCTTATTCCGATCGTGATTTTAACTGATCCTATCGTTGAATCAAAAATGGATGAAGCGTTAAAACAGATTCAAGCATTGCCTTTCATTCATGGCGAAATTGTACGGATTCGTTTAGAATCGCTTGATAATTAATCGGGTTGAGGGGAGTATTTCCCCTTGCCAAGCTCTACACACAATTGGAACATCATCATGTCTAATGCCAATCGTTATACTGGTTTAGTTGACCGTTATCGTGACCGTTTACCAGTATCTGCAACCACTCGTGCAATCTCTTTAGGCGAAGGTAATACGCCACTGATCAAGCTTGAGAACATTCCACGCATTATTGGTAAAGATGTTGAAATCTATGTGAAGTACGAAGGCTTAAACCCGACTGGTTCATTTAAAGACCGTGGTATGACCATGGCCGTAACCAAAGCGGTTGAAGAGGGCTCTAAAGCCATTATTTGTGCCTCTACCGGTAATACCTCAGCTGCCGCTGCTGCTTATGCTGCACGTGCAGGCATCAAAGCGTTTGTTTTAATCCCGGAAGGCAAAATTGCCATGGGTAAAATGGCACAAGCAATGATGTACGGTGCAATCACCATGCAAATTCGCGGCAACTTCGATGACGGCATGCGCCTGGTTAAAGAAGTGGCTGATCAAGCACCTGTAACCATTGTAAACTCAATCAACCCGTACCGTTTGCAAGGTCAAAAAACCATTGCTTACGAAATTGTTGAAGCTTTAGGTCAAGCGCCTGATTACCACTGCTTGCCAGTGGGTAACGCGGGTAACATCACTGCACACTGGATGGGTTATACCGAAGCAGTTGCCAATCAGCCGAAAGAACAGTTTGAGCAAGTGATTTACGATGCTGAAACAGATGCTTTCACTGGTCCTAAACCTGCTGGCCTTCCAATTATGGCAGGTTATCAAGCGTCTGGCGCTGCACCATTCCTACGTGGTGGCCCTGTTGCAAACCCTGAAACTGTTGCGACTGCCATCCGTATTGGTAACCCACAAAGCTGGAACCATGCGAAAGCAGTGGTTCGTGACTCGAATGGTTGGTTTGATGAACTGACTGATACCGAGATTCTTGAAGCACAACGTTTACTTTCAATGTACGAAGGCGTGTTCGTAGAACCTGCGTCTGCAGCGTCTGTGGGCGGTGCAATTCGTGACATTAAAGCGGGCAAAATTAAAGAAGGTTCAGTGATTGTTTGTACTGTGACAGGTAACGGTTTGAAAGACCCTGACACTGCCATCAAACAATGTTCTGATGCAGTCATGCTGTCGATTGATGCAACGATGAATCAAGTGAAAGAATCTATTCTTTCTAATATGTAATTCTTTTAGCATCATTAGAAATAAAAAAAGCCCTGCAATTGCAGGGCTTTTTTACGCTATAAATAAAGCGATATTAGATCAACGAAATTAGATACGTTTTGGAAGTTGGCTTACCCAACTCATTAAACGGGTTGCATCATTGGTACGTGCTTGGGAAGAATCTGCACCCAGCAATACGACAACCGCTGGACGATTATTTAATGTGGTATGCATGACCACACAACGCCCTGCTTCATTGATATAACCGGTTTTTGAAATATTAATATTCCAGCCACCATTACGCACCAAAGCATTGGTGTTGTTCGATTTCAATACCCGATAACCTAAATTAAAATCGTAGGTCGGCGTAGTGGAGAACTGACGAATCAAGCCATATTGTGATGCCGCATTGACTAAAATCCCCAAGTCACGCGCAGAAGCAACATTTCCTGGATGCAAACCCGTTGATTCTAAATAATGGGTTGAATTCATACCCAAGGATTTGGCTTTAGCATTCATCGCACTCACAAAAGCGGCACGACCACCTGGATAAGTCCGGGCTAAAGCAGCTGCTGCTGGATTTTCAGATTTCATCAAAGCAAAAAGCAAGGCTTCTGCACGGTTCATGCTGTCACCGGCACGCAAGGTTGAACTTGAGCTTTTACAACCTGAACAAGAAAAGTCTGCTTGTTGCAAAGTGATCTTTTCCGACATATTCAAACGTCCGTCCGAGATCACCACTGCAGTCATGAGTTTAGTAATGGATGCGATCGGGAAAGCGGTATTACTATTTTTACTGTATAACACTTCGCCTGTTTGACCATCCATCACTAAAGCAGCACGTGCATTGACAGAGGGTTGATCGCCAAAGCTTGAATTATTCAGAATTTGTACAGTTTTAGGTGCAGACTGTTTAACCACACCATTAGAACTACGCACCGAAGTGGTAATTTTAGTTGAACCTTGTGGCGTTGCTTCTTCGCTAAATGTCGAAACATCGCCATTGAGTAATTGTTTGGCCTCTTCAGAAGACCAGTTTAAAGCAGCTTGACCTGTGCCTCCAGAAGCATCCATGATAAGTTCTGCAAAACTGCTAGAACTCATGCTCAGTAAGATGGACATACCCAGCACATGCATTAAAGACTTGTTTGAATTTTTCACGATGGTTTACTCAACTCATGGAGGCAAGATACATTTGTGTATTACCTCAAATATGCCTTACATTTAAACACAAAGGTGAACATCTTTTATGCATAAACCTTTATGCTTAACATTTCATTTAAAGATTAATAATAGGATTGCTAATTTTGTCATTTCATTGCAAGCTTATTTTGCTTTATGTAACAAAAAAATTGCTTTTTTTATATGAGGGGAGAAATAGGTGATCACAGTTTTAGTAGTAGATGATCATGAATTAGTACGTACCGGGATTTGCCGAATGCTCGAAGACCATGCGGATGTTCAAGTGATTGGTCAGGCTGAATCTGGGGAAGAAGCGATTACCTTAGTCCGTCACCATCATCCAAATGTGGTTTTACTTGATGTGAATATGCCGGGCATCGGTGGGGTAGAAACCACTCGTCGTCTGTTGCAAAGTGCACCTGAAACCAAAGTTGTTGCAGTGAGTGGCTTGGCTGAAGAACCTTATCCATCATTATTGCTTAAAGCAGGCGCTAAAGGTTATATCACCAAAGGTGCACCTGTCACCGAAATGGTTCGTGCCATCAATAAAGTCATGCAAGGGGGCAAGTATTTCAGTGCAGACATTGCCGAGCAACTAGCCAGTTCATACCTTTCAGATACCCAACAATCACCATTTGATGCACTCTCTGAACGTGAAATGCAGGTTGCGATGATGGTTGTAAATTGTATTAGTGCACAAGAAATTGCCGATAAACTTTTTGTCAGTGTCAAAACCGTCAATACTTATCGTTATCGTATCTTTGAAAAGTTAAATTTAGACAGTGATGTGAAACTGACTCACTTAGCCATTCGTTATGGGCTGATTAAACCTTAATACTTTTGATTGAGCTTTCTAGAAGACATGCATGACGCAAAACACCAAAAATTTTGAGTTTAATCAGTATCATTTAGGCATCTGGTATGGCGCCTACAGACTGATTATTGCAACATGTCTTCTGCTGATTTTTTCACTCACTTACCCACAGCTAAATACAGATTACCGCTATCCACAGCTCTATCTTTACGTACTCATTTGCTTTGTAGCGATAGGCTGCATGCAACTGCTGAGTCTTAAAAAAATACGAACCAACATTCCACAACAACTGACGCTGTTATTTGCTGTCGATGTCATTGCTTTAAGTTTACTGACTTTAGCGTTGGATGGTCCGAATCTGCATGTAAGTCTGCTGTTCGTGATTACCATTTTTGCCGCTTCTTTATTATTAGATGCAAAAAAAGCCTTAATCATTACCCTCTTTGCTGTTATTAGCGTGATTTATCAAATCTTTTTAGGCAGCATTTTTGATTTTTCTTCACTCAATAATATTGGCAATAGTGCCTTATTGGCTTTTCTGTTTTTTGTGGTCTATGGCAGTGCTCAGGTTGCGGTACGGCGTTTCCAATTGCTGGAAAATTTAAATTTTTCTCAATCTCTGGAACTCAATCGACTGCAAAATTTGAACCGTTATATTCTGGAACAGATTGAACTGGGTTATCTGGTTTTAGATGAAAACTGTCATATCGTACTGAGCAATCCTGCAGCGTGCATGCTGTTAGGGATTCCCCCACTCTATGCCTATGACAAATCCCCTTTATACAAAATACAGCCTGATTTATTTGAACTCATTAAATTTGAGCAACTTCAGGATGGTGAAAAATTTCAATTCGAGTCACAGCTGAGCCGTTATCATATGCATATCGAAGTGCAAAAATTAATGGTTCCCCATCAAACTCTCACCCTGTTGGTGCTGCAAGATGCCGGTAAGCTGAATCAAAGGGTACAGCAATTAAAACTGGCTGCTTTAGGGCAACTGTCGGCCAGTATTGCCCATGAAATTCGCAATCCTTTGGCTGCGATTGCCCAAGCCAACGAACTGTTGCTAGATAGCGATCCAGATCAACAAAAGCTATTAAGCCAGATGATTTCAAAGCAAGCACAGCGTATTGACCGCATCATCCAAGACACCCTGAATATGGTGCGAAATAGGGAAACCCATCCGGTACAGATCCACCTGAATCAATTTATCCCGCAAATGATTCAAGAAGATTTATCTGATATCATCCAGCAAATTCGATGCACGATAGAAAATAAAATTTCGATTACTTTTGATGAAGCACAATTTCGCCAAGTTCTGATTAACCTGATTCGTAATGCCATTCGTCATAATTCACCTGAACACTCCCATATTGAGTTAAACATTTACTCACATGAATCCAATGTCCGAATTGAAGTTCGCGATTTTGGTACAGGTGTGGCATCCAAAAACTTAAGCTATTTATTTCAACCTTTTTTTAGTACCGAAATCACGGGAACTGGTTTAGGATTGTACTTATCACATAGTTTTTGTGAAGCAAACCAAGCAAAACTTAACTATGTAGAACAAAAACAAGGGGCATGCTTTCAAATAGAATGCCTACGTGTTGCTTTAAATTAATATTGCTGGGGTGTAATTGTGGAAAGACAACCACTTGTTTTATTGGTGGATGATGAGGAAGATTTGTGTACGTTGATGCAAATGTCTTTATCACGCATGGGCATCAAAACGCATATAGCACATCGTCTTGAACAGGCAAAAAAATGCCTTTCCGATCATCAATATGATGCCTGTTTAACGGATTTAAATTTACCGGATGGTAATGGACTGCAATTGGTAGAATGGATTGGTCAACATCTTCCAGCCCTACCTGTGGCTGTGCTGACCGCATATGGCAATATGGAAATTGCGATTGCTGCATTAAAAGCAGGTGCTTTTGATTTTGTCAGCAAACCCATCAATCAGAAACATTTGGAACAACTCTTACAAAAAGCGTTGAACAAACCGATCGAAAATTTCCAAAGCAAAGAAGATCGTCTGGAACAAAAATTATTGATTGGACAATCGCTGCCGATCCAGCAATTACGCATTACCTTAAATAAAATTGCCCGTTCTCAGGCGCCTGTATTTATTAGCGGTGAATCGGGAACCGGAAAAGAAGTCATTGCCAATCTGGTACATCGTTTAAGTAATCGTAATGAAGGTCCTTTTATTGCGATTAACTGCGGTGCCATTCCAACTGAACTGATGGAAAGTGAACTGTTTGGGCATAAGAAAGGCAGCTTTAGCGGAGCGACTCAAGACAAACAAGGTCTAATTCAATCTGCACATGGCGGTAGTCTATTTCTGGATGAAATTGCTGAACTGCCTTTAACCATGCAAGTCAAACTGCTTCGTGCCGTACAGGAAAAACGGATTCGTCCCGTCGGCTCAGATACTGAAATTGATGTCGATTTTCGCGTGATTAGTGCCAGCCATCAAGACTTGGATGCCTTGGTGCAACAAGGCAGATTTCGACAAGATTTATTCTTCCGTATTCATGTGATGGATCTGGTGCTTCCGCCACTGCGTGAACGGGGTGATGATATTATTTTATTGGCGCATCATTTTATTCAAAAAATTAGCCAAGAATGGGATATTCCACAAAAACAACTGACTGAACGTGCAAGAAACTTTTTGCTGAGCCAATATTATCCCGGTAACGTTCGAGAGCTGCGTAATATTATCGAACGCGCCATCACCCTAAGTGATGAAGATAAAATTGACCTACAGCATCTACAAAGTGCACCGTTACGTTATCCATCAGCCCCATCATTAGATCATCAGCAAGAATCTAGCCCTACTTTTCGTAGTGAAATTCTGGTTTCTTCTAAAAAGTTACCCGATGAAGGTTTAGAGCTTTATCTGGAAAATATTGAAAAAGATATTTTACTCAATGCCTTAAACTTAACCCACTGGAACAGAACACTCGCAGCCAAAAAACTGGGCATGTCTTTTCGCTCTTTGCGTTACCGCTTAAAGAAATTTGGCTTAGATACTGATGATGAATAAACCGTTATTTACGGTTTAGAATGATTTCTGCAACATGTTCAAGATAGTTTTCCTCTTTCATCTCATGTTGCAGCAGGTATTGCTGATTCGGCTGAATTCCGACACCTTCAATCATCTGCCCTTTCGGGGTGTAATAATGCGATACCGTCATCTGTAAAGCGGCACCGTTGGAAAGCGGGAAAAGTTTTTGTACCACCCCTTTTCCATAGCTTTTTTCACCCACTACCCAAGCGCGGCCATGGTCTTTCATTGCCGCAGTAAAGACTTCGGCGGCTGATGCAGAGCGGTTATTGATTAAAATACCCAGCTTTAAATTTTGAAATTCAAAACTCGGTAAGGCTTGAAATTGTTGATCGCCTTCAGAACGGCTTTTGGTAGAAACAATCACGCCCTGATTCAAAAATAAGTCGGCCGTTTCAACGGCAGCCGACAATAATCCACCTGGATTATTTCTTAAATCCAGCAACACCGCTTTCAGACGTGAGGAAGAATGTTCTTCAATTAAGCGTTTAATCTCATTGGCAGTATCTTGCTGAAAAACTTTGACTTTGATCACTAAAACCTGATTATGCAAAACGCTGGCTTGTATATCGGTTTCTATTTTTTTACTGCGAACCAAACTTATTGGGGGACTATTTTGTGCCAGTTGCAAAGTTAAGGTCGAACCAATCGAGCCATTGAGTAGACTATTAACCTGATTAGGATTGAGTTTTTTCAGTTCTTGATCATCAATCTTAAATACAGCCACGCCATTGCGCAAACCTTGCTTGGCCGAATCGGCATTATCCTTTAAGCCTTGAATCACCCATTGATGTAACTGCTGATCATAAATCAGTTCAAAATCGACAGAGGCGATATCGCCTTCGGTATATTGTAATAATTGCTTATAATCTTCAGGACTGAGGTAGTGAGAATAGCGGTCTAGGCCACTGACCAGACCTTTAATCGCTTGCTGAAACAAGGCTTCGTCATTTTTGGAATCAACATAATTTTCTTTGACAATGCTATAGATTTGAACAAATTGCTGAATCGATTCCACTGGAACTTCAGCATAATTCTGTTCGACTTCATCATCAAAATCTAAAACAGGCTGGTCCTTCACTGCAGCAAGTGCAGAATGGCTCACACACATGAATAACGTTGTTAAAGTGACAACCATCTTCCAGCGTTGTAAAGCCATCCTTTCACCTGTTTATCGGGTTAATTTTATGATTTTAAAGTAATCAAATTGCGACCTTTCATTTCTTCAGGTACAGGAATTTGCATGAGGCTCAACAAGGTTGGTGCGACATCTGCAAGTACGCCACCTTCAGCAATGGTCGCTGAAGTTGGCCCCACATAGATGAAAGGCACAAGTTCTGTAGTATGTTGGGTATGTACCTGACCACTGTGATAGTCCTGCATTTGCTCGACATTACCATGGTCAGCGGTAATCAGCATATGGCCTTTTTGTGCCATCACTGCTTCATATACCCGGCCGAGGCAAGTATCAACCGCTTCAACAGCTTTCACTGCAGCATCAAATACACCAGTATGTCCAACCATATCACCATTGGCAAAGTTCACCACCAACAAGTCATATTCACCCGAATTAATAGCAGCAACCAGTTCATCGGTAACTTCATAAGCGCTCATTTCAGGCTTAAGATCATAAGTCGCAACATTTGGCGATGGAATCAGGATACGTTTTTCACCCGGATATTCATCTTCACGTCCACCACTGAAGAAGAAGGTCACATGCGCATATTTTTCTGTTTCCGCAATACGCAGCTGTGTTTTACCCAAATCAGATAAGTATTCACCAATCGAGTTTTTCAACGCTTCTGGCATATAGGCCACAGGCGCATCAATGGTCGCCTGGTAACGCGTTAACATCACAAATTTAGACAGGTTTGGAACCACTTTACGTTCAAAACCGGCAAAATCTTTTTCAACAAAAGCTTTGGTAATTTCACGCGCACGGTCGGCACGAAAGTTCATAAATACAACGCTGTCGCCATTCTGAATTTTAGCCAGCTCACCAATACGGGTGGCTTTTACAAATTCATCAGACTCATTTGCAGCATAAGCCTGTTCCAGACCTTCAACCGCGGTTGCGGCAATACGTACTGCTTCACCTTCAGTCAATAGACGGTAGGCTTGTTCAACACGATCCCAGCGATTGTCACGATCCATGGCAAAATAACGTCCAATCATGGTCGCAATACGGCCTTGACCCGGATATTGGGCAAACAATGCATCTAATTTTTCTAAAGACGGTTGCGCGCTTTTCGGTGGCGTATCACGACCATCTAAAAATGCATGCAGATAAACTTTAGCACTGCGTTTTAGTGCCAGTTCAGCCATTGCCACAATATGGTCTTCATGCGCATGCACGCCCCCTTGTGACAATAAACCCAAAATATGCACAGCACCATTCGCTGCTTTGGCTTTTTCTACCGCATCAATCAACACTTCATGTTCAAAAAAAGCGCCAGTACGGATATCTTTGGTGATACGGGTAAAATCTTGATACAGCACACGACCTGCACCGAGGTTCATGTGACCCACTTCAGAGTTGCCCATTTGACCATCAGGCAGTCCGACATCTTCACCCGAACCTGAAATCAAACCATGGGGATGCTTTTGTTGCATAGCAGTTAAATTTGGTCGTTTTGCTGCCAGGAAAGCATTGTCTTCGACCGCTTCGCGATGACCCACACCATCCATAATTACCAATACGTGAGGGATTTTGCCAGCAGTTGCATCCGTCATAATGAACACTCTTTTGTTTACAATTTAATCGTCATATCTTACCGAATTTTCGGTCAAGACTCTATGTGCAGATCATGACTAAAGCTGATCATGCACATTGTTTTTATCACTGTAGGGTCTGTTAACGTGCGCGTCGCAGCAGATAACCGCCGACGACAATCATGAAAATAATCGGTACAAATACGAACCATGCCGGTGAAGGTGAATACACCAAACTTGCATAGCCCAAAAAGTCTTGCAGATAAAAGAATCCCAAGCCAATAAATAAGGCAATCACCAAACGAAAACCCATCGACTGTTGACGCAAGGGACCGAAAATAAAGGAACAGGCAATCAGTACCAAGGCAATGAGTGCAAATGGCGAACCGACTTTTTTCCAAAATGCCAGCTGATAGGTTTTTGGGACTTGGCTATATTCATGCATATAACTCATAAAGCTCACCAATTGACTCGGCGATAAATCTTCAGGGTCAATCGTAACCATATGCACATATTTCGGTTGCAAGGCTAAAGCCAGAGGCAGCTGATCGGTTTTCACCAGGGTTGAATTACCTTGCGGCAGAATATCCATTTGCGCAGCAGTTTTTAGATTCCAAGCACCATCTTTAACAAACTGACCTTGCTCGGCATTTAAAACACCTTTCAAGCGATAATTATCATCAAAGTCAACCACCTGAACATGTTTCAGCTGCCCTTTGGCATTGGCATAATCAATGTAAATAAAGCGCTGACCTTCGCGAGTCCAGTAACCATTGACTTCACCGAGCTCGCTTACACTACGATGGTCTTTGACACTTTTAGCCTGTTCATTGGTATATGGAATCACCCATTCACTGAGTACAAAAGACAAAACCACCAAGATTAATGCGGAGCGAATCACCCAACCGACAATGCGCCATAAGCTAATACCGACTGAACGCATCACCACCAGTTCACTATTGGAAGCCAAAGTGCCCAGACCAAGTACCGCCCCAATCAATGCAGAGATCGGTAAAATTTCATAGAGGTAATTGGGTGCACCCCATAACACATATTGCAGTGCCTGCCATGCATTATAGGTTTCATTCAAGGAACCTAATTCACCTAAATAGGTAAATAAAACTTGCAGAACCGACAAAATAGCCGTTGCACCCAGCATGGCTAGGGCCGTGGTTTTGGTCACATGTTTGGCAATTATTCGACGTGCTAACATTTTAAGACCTCGCCTGCTGAATTCGTTTCTTGATTTTAGGGGCGAGCTTTTGTTTTCGGGAGAACAAGGCTCCAGCAATGCCGTACACGACCAATACCAAAGGATATGCCCAAATTCCTAACTCATCTTTACTGACACGGGTTTTCACTGCCATCAGTGCCACAATCAAACTGGCGAAAATCAGTAAAGCCGGGAATAGTTTTAAATAACGTCCTTGACGAGGACTGACTTCTGAAAGTGCAATCGCCAAGATTAAAGCCACAAGCACTGAAAATGGAACGAAGATCCGCCAGCCCAATTCACTCACAACCACTGGATCATTACGATTGCTCCATAGCTTAGCAATCGGTAAACCTTCCACTTCAGCACTTTCAAATTTGGCTTCTTTATCACTTTCCAGACGTAAACGGTAAGACTGAAACTCAGCCTGAGTATATTTGGGTGTGCCTGGGAAAATTTCGTAACGGCGCCCTTCAGATAAATCGACAATACTGGCCGTTTCATTGGCAACTTCTACACGAGTTGCTTCCTTGGCCAGAATCATGACATCAGGTTTACCCGGTTTTTCCGCGCGTTGGTAGAAAAACACATCTTTGAGATTACGACGGTCTTCTGACAAGTCCCCGGCATAAATGGTATAGGGACCCGAGGAAATAAATTCTTTAGGACGCACCAGATCGAAACCGGTTCTGACCGCCTGATTGGTGGTCAACTCTTCAAACTGACGCAGCCCCCAAGGCGACATCCACACCATCAATACAGTTTGAGCTGCCAGAAAAACTACGGTCAGCGGAATCAGTAAGCGCCCCAGCTGATGCCGACTGATACCACTGCCGTTCATTACCGCCATTTCATGGTCGACATACAGACGGCCAAACACCAGCATCAAACCGATAAAAAAGCCGAGTGGAAGAATCAGGGTTAAAAATTCTGGCAGTCGATAACCAATAATGCTGAACAAAATACTGACATCTAAACGACCTTGTGCCGCAATGCCAAAGTACTTGATCAGTCGACCACCCATCATGATCAAGGTAAGCAAGGCAATCACAACCAAGGATGTAGACACCACTTGCTTGACCAGATAACGCCGAATAATCAAATTAATTCTTCCAAAAAAGAGGCTAATAAAAACTAGCGCTAGTTTACCCGAATGGTGAAAATATAAAACCTATACTGTTGTTGCGCATTGAAACTCTATTCATAGAAATGTTTCAATGGTTTAATGGTTTGCAAACTTTCAAAGGCATGAATACAGAACATGAAACTGACAATTAATACGTCATTCCAAGAGAATGCATCTAGCCCCTATTTGTTGATATTAGTCGATTCTGAGCAGCTTCAAAACGCAGCGACTGCTTATGAAATCAATGATTTAAATACTTTAGTAGAAGCCGCACAATTTAAAGCCGGTCTAAGCGAATCTTTAGCTCTTGTCGGGAAAGTGGCAGCATGTACCAATAGTGCGCTCATTGGAATCGATAAAGCCGCTGAAATTCAGCCTGCTAAATTAGCAAAAATCGCACAAACCATTATCAAAGCGTCACAAAAAAAATTCAAACAGATCAGTATTGATATTTCTGCCTTAGCACCTGAACATCATTATTTATTTGCTTTGGCTTTGACTCAAGCCAGTTATGCTTTTGATGAATATAAATCGAAGAAAAATGAATTCATCCTTGAAGACATTCATCTGATTGCAAACAATAGCACTTTAAATTCACAACAACTTGACTTGATCCATGCAGTGCAATCCGGTCAAAGCTTGGCCCGTGATTTGGGTAACCGTCCAGGCAATATCTGTTTTCCTGAATATCTGGCGGAACAGGCACAAACATTGGCGGCTGAATATCCGGATCTATTAAAAGTAACCGTTCTTGATGAACTGCAAATGACCGACCTTGGTATGGGCGCTTTCCTGGCCGTCAGCAAAGGTTCAAATCGTCCGGGACGCATCATTACCATGGAATACCAGGCCAATACCGAACAGGCGCCTATCGTACTGGTTGGTAAAGGCGTGACTTTTGATAGCGGCGGTATTTCACTCAAACCTGGTGCGGGTATGGATGAAATGAAATTTGACATGTGTGGTGCAGCTTCTGTACTTGGTACGATGCGTGCGCTGTGTGAATCAAAACTGCCAATTCATGTAGTCGGTACCATTGCTGCAGCTGAAAATATGCCTTCAGGTCATGCCACCCGTCCGGGCGATATCGTGACCACGATGAGCGGTCAAACAGTGGAAATTTTAAATACCGATGCTGAAGGTCGTTTGGTTTTATGCGATACCCTGACCTACATCAAACGTTTCAACCCAGCTCTGGTGATTGATATCGCAACCTTAACCGGTGCATGTGTGGTGGCTTTAGGTTCGGTTCTAACCGGCCTGTTCACCCCGGATGACGAACTGGCGGCGGAAATCAGTGCTGCTGGTCAAACCTCATTTGACCGTGTGTGGCGCATGCCGGTACTTGAAGACTATCAAGAGCAACTTGATTCTCCATTTGCCGACATTGCCAATATTGGTGGCCCTAAAGCCGGCTCGGTGACTGCAGCATGTTTCTTGCAACGCTTCACCCGCGAATACCGCTGGGCACATTTAGACATCGCTGGAACAGCCTGGAACTCAGGTACAGCGAAAGGTGCAACCGGCCGCCCTGTTCCATTACTGGTTCAATTCCTGGCGAATCGTGCGCAGTCGAATGGCTAAAGTTAGCTTTTACTTATTTGAAAAAAGTCCCGAACGGCAAGTGGAAAGCACTTGCCGTTTATGCCGCAAGATTCTGAAACAACCGGAACGTATCTGGTTGTATTGTGAAAATTTGGACTTGCAACAGCAGTTAGATGAACGATTATGGAGTTTTGATCCCAGCAGTTTTATTCCGCATGGGATTGATCAGGAACAGGCCACGATTTGTATTTCATCTCGGCTGCCGGAACAATCTGACTGGATTGTGTTTAATTTTAACAATCAAGCCCTTGAACAGATTGATAAATTTAGTCACATTATAGAAATCATCGAAAATAATGAATCGGCAAAACAGTTGGGGCGTGAAAAATTTAAACAATATCGACGCCTAGGTATTGAACCGCGAACGTTCAAGCTTTAGCCGATCAATTGCAATAAGGAGATATGTGGTGGCATTAAATGTCGGTCAAGATTTTAAACAGCGCTGGTTAAATGTGCCTGAGGCTGTTCGTCAGGCATTTATTGATGACCTACACCGCGTCTGCAATGTACTGAAACCTGAAACCAATATTCAAAAGTGGTTGGAAAAGGATAAAGAAGCACAACAGCTCTCTTATGAAAAAATTGAACGTGCTTATATCGAACGTAAGGCACAATTGATTGAAGAAGCCCGTCTTCGCAAGCAACGTGCTTTAGAGCAATCACTGGAAAATAAACGTGCAGCACAAGCTGCCTATGCTCAAGCCTTGCAGTTAGATGAAGCCAGACAATTTGCCGAGCAAACCCAAACTTTGGCCTTTATTCGTCAAACTTTAGATCATGAAACCCAAGTTTATACAGCGCGTTATCATAAGAATCCTGAAGGCTCGGCACTGAACTTTTCCAAAGGCATGCTGTCGATTCATGACCATGAAGTGCTCTCGGAACTGGAAAGCGTGCGTTTACGTCTAGAGTTAGAAGCGGAAACACTCATTGAACAGGCGGTGACGGTCTTTCGTGCCAAGTTACATCAAGCCAGCCAAGATGAAATTGACTATATTTTGAAAAACTCTGATTTATCAACCGAGAAGCCTAAACCCTGATTTCTAATCACAATTAATCCAGACTATTTTTCCGCTGTCATATGAATGACATGTTTATGTCACAAAATAGTCATGTTTTAAAAAGGCGGATTCAAGCGGCAAGTGCAACAGTATAAAAACCAGCCATAATATCACTGGGTGTATACCAGCCCAGTGTCTTTCTAGGACGATTATTTAGAGCAGTCTCTATCTGTTCTATCCGCTCTT
>NZ_JABERK010000017.1:0-1269 GCF_013004315.1 Acinetobacter sp. ANC 5378 | reverse complement strand
CACTGCTGTCCCACAATTTTTCATAAAAGGAGGCTCAATTGAGCTTCCTTTTGTTTTATCGGTATTTTATCGGGCATGAATAAAGCTTTTAAGGTTTTTCTCTCAAACAGATTTACTTGGATCATTCTTAGTAACCGTTGAACCGTCCAGCCTTCTTGTCCTAAATGCCGAGCAAAACTCACCAGTAAATAGGCAATCAGGGCAATCCAAATTTGCGTCTGAATTGCGTTCCTGCTTCGGCCTATAAAGGCTTTTAATTTCAAATTCTGTTTAATCGCCTTAAAGAACAGTTCCACTTTCCAGCGGTCTTTATAAATCGCTGCAATCGTTGAGGCAGATAAACGGAAGTTATTGCTGAGAAACATAAAATGCTTGCCACTCTGCCGATCAATATATTCAATTTTTCTTAATGGTGGAGTCTGTCTTTTCACTGCATGTGCACTATTCAGCTGGATCGTTTCATCTTTTAAAATCCCTTTGGCTACAATGACTGGATGTTGCTGAATAACCCGATAAACTGCCTTGGGTCTGAGACGTGTCACAAAGCCAATATTTTGAGCGGTCAGATTCGCATACCATTTATAATCTACATAGCCTTTGTCAAAGACCACAATACTGCCAGAGGGAAACTGGAATTTTCGGCCTTGTACCATGTCATTTTCTTTACCATTTTCAACTGCAACAAACTCAGGAATATGATTGCTGTGATTCAATCCTATGCTCAGTTTCATGCTGGCTTTTGAATCATGAACTTTGGCCCATGCGCACAAGGAAAGCGACAGATCAATGTGACTGGCATCCAGGGAATACAGAGGATTCTTGAAGCGAAATTTATGGGCTACTTTTGATTTTTCACAGTATTGCAGTAATTGATGAAACATCTGTTTATACAAGGCAGCAGGTTGCTCCTCGTTGATTCGTGCCAGCGTGCTTCGGGGAATAGACTTTGCTCCGAGATGATTAAGCTTTTCCTGCTGGGACTCAAGATTGGATTGAATATCCCGTAGGCTTTGTCGGCAGGAAAGTTGGGACATTAACAGGGCAATAAACTGATCCCATCGAGAAGCAGATCTGAATTTCTGCCCAACATGATGTTGTTTAGCAAGCCGTTCAAAATCTTGTCGTAAGACTGGTTTAATTAACTGATGAAATACGGTATTCTGATGTGACAAAACCTGAATCCTGGTCGTTAAAGTGTTTGTTTGCACTCATATTTTAACTGTTCGGACTCAGGTTTTTTTATTTAAATCAAACTATGGGACAGCAGTG
>NZ_JABERK010000016.1:0-1025 GCF_013004315.1 Acinetobacter sp. ANC 5378 | reverse complement strand
GAAATACGGTATTCTGATGTGACAAAACCTGAATCCTGGTCGTTAAAGTGTTTGTTTGCACTCATATTTTAACTGTTCGGACTCAGGTTTTTTTATTTAAATCAAACTATGGGACAGCAGTGGGTTATAACCCCCTTTTATTGTAATGAATCGTTAATTAAAGCTGAGTGAAAATCTGTTCTTTGTCTAGACGGGATTTTGGCAGTTTGGCATTGAAATCATTTTCACTACGATAACCCAGTGTCAGTAATACCGAAGGGATCAAGCCTTTCTCGGTTAACTGCAATTCATCATTGATGATTTGTTCATCAAATCCACCAATGGGTGTTGCATCAATGCCTTCAATTCCAGCAGCTAATAGAATTTGACCTAAAGCAATAAAGGTCTGATTTTCCGCCCAGCGCTGAATATCACCTTTTTCATTGCGATAATAATCGACATAACCGGAGCGGCTGTCTTTTTGTCCCTGTTTGGCTTTTTCATCTTTAAAACGACCACTGATGTCATCTTGAGTGAGCAAGTTATCTAAATGCTGTTCGCTGATATCGGCTTTAGTACAGAACAAAATGGTATGCGAAGAATCTAGAACTTTAGGTGCGTTATAGGTATATTTCCCAACCAATGCTTTGGCGATCCGTTCTTTAGCCGCTTGATTGTCAGCAATAAAAAAATGCCAAGGTTGAATGTTGATAGAAGATGGAGTCAAACGTAAGATTTCTAATAAACGTGCAACCTGTTCCTTGGGAATTTTTCGAATAGGATCATAGGCTTTGGTGGTATAACGGGTTTTCGAGACGTTTAAAAGATCCATGAATGATTACTCCACTTATAAATTATGTTTAATATTCTACATGAAAAATTAATATAAAAGATTTGGGTTGGATCTAAGTAATTTATAGATATGAACCGTACCGGGTTTGTCGGAGACCAACTTTCTTGAGAGAATGTCCCAATGACAAAACCAAAATATACTCCTGAAATCAGAGAAAGAGCGGTTCAATTATTGATTGAATCTGAAAAAGATT